>CAVIPD010000026.1:0-9743 GCA_963644775.1 bacterium
TCAAGAACTGATTTAATTTCTAATGTTTGATAAATATCTAACATAATCAAAATTATATCATAGGACGAAGAATATATAAATTCTTCATTCATTGATACAAAAATATTTAGCAATTTACCTAAAAAATCAACTACTTGATATTGAGAGCAGAAAGGAAAGAAAAACATAAAATAAAATTTAAAATTTAAATTTTTTACTTATATGTTAATATTAGAATATGAATAATCGTCAATCTGTCACATTAAAAATTGATGAATCGAAGAAAAATGAAGTAATCAATATGTACGCTCCATACGAAATAATGAATAATGGAGAATATATTGAATTTTTTGCTAAAAAAGGAAATATCACTATTTCTATTTATTCGAGCAAAAAAGAGAATGAATATAAACTCATGTTTCTTGGAAATGATCCATTAAGTGAAGCTACTAAATGGGATAAGGATGCGAAAATAAATCCTAAAAAAGAGAAGAGCGCTCCTACCAAAGCATCATGGTTATGTTTAGACAATCAAATTGGAAGCGATGAAGTTGGTACAGGAGATTTATTCGGACCAATATGTGTTGCTGCTGCATTAGTGAAAAAATCTGATATTCCATACTTGAAAGAATTAGGTGTTGATGATAGCAAAAGACTTAAAGATGAAGATATCCTTCGTTTAGGAGAGATTTTAATTAAGAAATTTAAGTATTCGCAAATATCACTAAACAATGAGAAATATAATGAACTAGTTGATAAGGGGCTTAATATCAATGAAATGAAATGCAAAATGCATAATCAAGTTCTATACAATTTATTGAGTAAAAATCCTAAAATTAATAATATCTTCGTTGATCAATTTTTAGAAAGCGATAAATATTATAAATATTTAAAAGATACCAATAATGTTGTAAAAGATATTACTTTTAAGACTAAAGGTGAGTCCTATTTTCCATGCGTTGCAGTCGCATCAATAATCGCTCGATATTCCTTCTTAAAAAAGATGCAAAATATGAGCGAAAAATATCATAAAGAAATGCCTTGTGGAGCAAGTAAAAAAGTCACCAAATTTGCTCTTGATTTTATGAAGGCTTTTGGTGAAGAAGAATTATTGAAAAACGTAAAGAAAAACTTTGCGAATTTAGATGAATTAAAGTGATTTTAAAACATCATCAAAAAACTTAGGAAGTGGAACAGAAAATTCCATTTCTTTTTTTGTTTTTGGATGAATGAAATTTATTTGATGAGCGAACAACAATTGTCCATTATTGTATAAGACTCTATTACCTCTGCCATATAAAAGATCGCCAATAACAGGATGATTTATATAAGCTAGATGCACTCTAATCTGATGAGTTCTACCTGTTTCTAAGATACATTCTAGCAATGTATAACCTTTATATCTTGATATAACTTTAAAGTTAGTAATAGCTTCTTTGCCATTAATTAAGTCCACTGCCATTTTTAGACGATTCTTTTTATCTCTTCCAATAGGGGCAATGATTTTACCTTCTTCTTCAGCTATTTCGCCTAAGACTAAAGCATAATAATGTCTTCCTAAAGTATGATCTTTAAGTTGATCTGATAAAAATGCATGTGCATAGTCGTTTTTAGCGACCACAAGCAATCCTGATGTGTCTTTATCAAGACGGTGTACAATTCCCGGTCTAAAATCACCATTAAGTGAGGAAAGATTATCGCTATGATACTTTAAAGCATTTGCCAATGTATGTTCAAAATTTCCTGCGCCAGGATGAACAACTAGTCCAGTAGGTTTATTAATAACCATTAAATCATCATCTTCATAAACAATATCTAACGGGATATCTTCAGCTATTAAAGTAGATGATATTTTAGGGAAATCTTTAATTGTGATCTCATCATCATTATCTAACTTATAAGAAGCTTTAACTTCTTTTTCATTAACGAGAATTAAACCAAGCGAAAGATATTCTTGAATTTTACTTCGAGAAATATCACTTAATATTGTCGACAAGGCTTTATCAAGCCTCATTCCGGCATATTCTTCATTAATCTTTATTTTCTTCATTAGATTTTTCGGCTTGTTCTTTTTGCTTTTTCTCGTATTCTTCTGGCTTCATTGTATATGCACCATTCTTACCTTTTTTAATCGAATCTTGAATCATTTCAATAATGACCAAGATAAGTAAGATAATGACACCTATAACAAGTGAAGCATCAGCAATGTTAAATGTTGGGAAATTATATGAACCAAATTTAAAGGAAATCCAGTCAATAACTCCATCAAAGCCAACAATCGCTTTCCAATAGAAAATACGATCAATCATATTTCCTAAAGCTCCTGCAATCATCATGATAATCGCAGCGCGATATAATTTTGATAATTTTTTATATTTAAAAATATAAAATGCTATTAACGCTCCTGAAAGCATTACGGATACACAAATCCACACGATGCGCATAGCAACACCACCAGTAGCGCCCATTGACCAAGCCGCGCCTGTATTATGAGATAAAGCAACACTTAAAAAGTTATTGATAAGCCAAATAGGCTCACCTTCTTGAATGCTATTTTGAACAGCCCATTTAGTAGCAATATCAAGAACAAATAAAATCACTCCTAGCCAAATAAAGGATGTTAAAAACCATTTTAGGTATGATTTGATTTTATCCTTATTCACCTTTAAGTACCTCGGCACAACGTGCACAGACACTAGTCTCTTCATCAATCTTGACTAATTTATCGACATAATTCCAGCAACGTGGGCATTTAACTGCGTCAATGTGGTGGGCTTCTACTGCTTTAAGAGAATCATTAATTTCAACTTTTGAAACAATTAATAATTTAGCGAGTTCGTCTAAATTTTTATCTAAGCCACTATCTTTAAGAACTTTAACGTTTGGAGTAACAATTAGTGCTTCTTGAGATGAACCGATAATATTTTTTGTTCGAATTTCTTCAATAGCCTTATTGACATCATTTCTAAATGCTAAGAATTCACTATATTGAATAAGTATCTCGCTAGAGTATTTATGACTTACTTTAGGATAATCAAGTAATGCGACAGATTTACCATTATAATCAGGCATATTAACGTGTACTTCTTCCATTGTGAATGGAAGGACAGGCGCTAACATCCTCATTAATTCACTAGTGAGAATATAGATAACACTTTGCATCTGCTTTCTACGAAGTGAGTTAACACTTTCACAATAAAGAATGTCTTTACCAATATCTAGATAGAAACTTGATAAATCACTAGACATAAATGTCATAATCTTTGTCATCGCGCTAGCAAAATCAAAATGATCGAAACTATCAATAACTGAATTCTTTACTTCTTCTAATTTAGCAAGTATGAATTTATCAACAACTGCGAAATCCTTTACCATATCTACTTTAGGATCAAATTTAGATAATTCGCCATTAGAAAGGTTGCCTAAAAGGAATTTAAATGTATTACGAATCTTACGATATTGCTCTGCTACTTGTTTTAAGAGATTTTCGCTTATGCGAACATCTTGTTGATAGTTAACAGTTGAAACCCATAATCTAAGGATATCTGCACCATAGATATTAGCCATCTTATTTGGATCAATACCGTTTCCTTTAGATTTAGACATTTTCTCGCCTTTTTCATCTAAAACCCAACCATGGGAAACAACAGTCTTATATGGAGCCTTATCATAGCAAGAAACAGAAACACTTAATGAAGAGTTGAACCAACCTCTAAATTGGTCGGCACCTTCTAAATATAAATCGCATGGGAATGAATGGCCACCATTAATCATGACAGCATTAAAGCTTGAACCTGAGTCAAACCAAACATCCATAATATCTTTTTCCTTGGTGAATATCCCATTAGGAGAATGAGCATTCTTGTATCCTTTTGGAAGGAAATAATAAGCGTCTTTTGTAAACCAAATATCGCTTCCAAATTCTTTGAATTTACTGACAATAGAATCAAATACTTCCTTTTCAGCAATTGGAGTGCCATCTTCAGCATAAATTATTGGTATTGGTACACCCCAAATTCTTTGACGAGAAATGCACCAGTCAGTGCGATCTTTAATCATATTAGAGATACGTTCTTTACCCCAGGAAGGCTGCCAATTAACTTTGCCGACTTCTTTAAGAAGTTCATCTTTAATCTTTCCAATTGAGCAGAACCATTGTGGAGTTGCTCTAAAGATAACTGGTTTTCCAGTTCTCCAGTCATGAGGATAACTATGGACGATTTCATCACATTTTAACAAAGCACCATTATTTTGAATAATTTCTAATACCACTTTATTAGCGTCTTCATAGAATAATCCAGCAAGTTTTTCGCCACAATCTGGAGTTAATCTACCATGTTCATCTACTGGGCAATATGGCTTAATGCCATATTTTTGACAAACTGTGAAGTCATCAACACCATGTCCAGGAGCAGTATGAACTAAACCAGTACCTGATTCATTTGTAACATGTTCACCAACAAGAAGTATTGAGTCTTTATCATAAAATGGATGAGAGCATATGACGCCTTCAAGATCTTGTCCTTTGAATGACTTAATAAGTTCACATTCTGTTAAGCCAAGTTCACTAACAAGTCTATCCTTAAATTCACATAAAAGAATCAAATCGCCAAGATTTGTTTTATATAATCCATATTCAAAACGAGGATGAACTGAAATAGCTAAGTTAGCAGGAAGTGTCCAAGGGGTTGTTGTCCAAATAACCGCTTTTGATCCATTTGGAATAATGCCCTTTCCATCTTTAACATCAAATGCGACATAAATCGCATATGATTTAACATCTTTATATTCTATCTCAGCTTCTGCTAAAGCAGATTCACTACTCCACGACCAATATACTGGCTTTAAGCCTTTATAGATTAAGCCACGAAGAGCCATTTTAACGAATACTTCAATTTGTTGAACTTCGAAATCTTTATTAAGTGTTAAATAGGCGTGTTCATAATCACCCATTGCACCAAGTCTAACAATTTGTGACTTTTGATGTTCAACTTGCTTAAGAGCGTATTCACGACATTTTTGTCTAAATTCATCTGGAGGTGTTAATTTTCTATTTACTCCGGATTTTGTGACTTGTACTTCAATTGGAAGACCATGAGTGTCAAAACCAAAAATAAATGGAACATAATATCCAGACATTGTTTTGTATCTAACAATCATATCCTTAAGGATACGATTGAGCATATGACCACAATGAATATCACCATTAGCGTATGGTGGGCCATCATGAAATGCATATTCTTTTGAGCCTTTCCTCAATTCAAGCATTTGCTCATATAATTTTTCATCTTGCCACTTCTTTACCAAGATTGGTTCTTTGATAGCAAGATTGCCTCTCATTTCAAAGTTTGTACGAGGCATTAATAGGGAATTTTTTAGTTCCATAGTTCTCTCCTAGCGCATATAAAAGCGCCTTAAGGGCGTTCATCACGCGGTACCACCTTAATTCTATAACAATGTTATAGCTCTTATTTTCTCGATAACGGTGAGTTCCGGCTTTCTTACTATTTTCAGAAAGCGTGCTCGGAAGTGATATTCTTTACAAATCGATGAGCTTTCACCATCCTCATCTCGCTAAATAGGGGTAAAGAACGTGTCTTCGTCATTGCAAATCTACTAATCGGAAGTCTTAGCAACTAATAAGCCAATACGTCCTAAATAGAATTTTCTTTGTATACCACTAATAACAATTTTAACTTTTCCAGTTCCTTGTCTTAGTGATGACAAATCACCAGCATGAGTAACAAGCGTTGATTTATCGTAATAGGAAGCATTTTCAGTGTATACTTCATTACCTCCTAAATACATCTTAATTAAATAATTGGAATAATAGCTATTCGCCATATTACATTCTAAGTAAATCTTCTTCACTACATAGCCATCATTAATATGTATTGCAGCATTTGATTCGATTGTAACATCTCCAGTAGGAGATGAATTAGAGCCGACTGTTACGCCAATTTCTTTGCAGTTCTCATCAAGCACACTAACACCTTTTAATGACGTAGAGGAGAAATTCCAATCAATTCCGTTTAATGTTGTTTTGATGTCATTACCAGCTTTCCATCCTTTAAGGATGCTACTGGTGGGCATGGCTTTATAATTAAGATTTTGCCAATTATTATTAGCAACGCTAATCTTATATTTAGATTGGATGCCATTTACTAAAATAGTAATTTCTGTACCATTTTGATCTTGAGATAAGACACTACCATCAGTTACTCCACTAACAACATAATTTTCGCATTTTGTGCGTGTAAAATCGTTAAGTGTTGTATATACTTCGATATCTTTATGAGAATCAAATGTATCTCCTCCATCATAACTATATTTGACATTCTTGACTGATACATCAGCAATTTCAGCTTTGCCCATTTTTAAGATGTCATAGATATTATGAAGATGTTTAAGTTCACCAGATTCAAGTCTTTTATCTCCAAAGACATAGTCAACAAGTTCAGGGAAATCAACAAATGGATTTCTATTATGTTGAAGTGATTGAACATACGTTGTATGTTGATATTCAAGTCTATCAGGCCAATTCTTTGAATTCCATTCAATGATATCATCGAGGTTTGAATGGCATTTATTGCCTGATGCTGCTCCGTGAAGTGTGCATTCGCCAGTGCCTTTTTTTATAAGTTTCAAACCAATAGATAGTTCATGACCGTTGCCGTCATTATTAGCGACCCATTTATCATCACCATACATGACCGCCATATAGAAGACTGCTCTAGAGACTCTACCTTTATCGACATCGGCAGGTTCGAATACTCCTTCATTAATTAAAGGTGTTTCAGAATCATCTTCTTGATATTTCGCATTTCCGACTTTATGTATTTCACCTTTCGATGCATCTACATACCCATATGACATATTCGAGTGAGCACTATTACCGCTCGAATATGATGCATATAAGTTATGGAAGTCTGTAGCAGTTCCAATACTCTTAACTGCTTCACCAGTTGATAAACCAGTCATAAGTGAGGCTGGAAAGCAATGTTCTCTTTGCCAATTTGAAGTATTACCAGTTTGCTTAAATTCTTCAGTATCGATATAAAGTAAGTGAACTTTATCGAAATTTGTTAATGATTGGTCTGCATTTCTATTTGTTGACCAATTCGCCCTTGAAGTATTTTCTGGGTCTTTTGTATATGATATAGGCGTATAGTCCTTACGAATGATGTTATAAAGCTTTTGCTTTAAGTCTAGATAATTATCCCAACTTGTTAAGTCTTTATAATAACCATTCAAAATTGTGGAAGGATCTGTTCCGGTGTATGGTTCACTAGAAGTTGATTCGCCTCCATTACAAGAGCCAAGCAAGGTCACGCTTGCAAGTAAAGTTGTTATTACAAGTGCAATTTTACTTGTTTTCATGAATTGCTCCTATTAATTGATGTGTTTATCCTTTAGGAACGATGGTAGAAAACTATCTTGAACATTTTCTTCGGTTGGTTCATTACTAATTTCTTCAGTAGAACTATCACTTGAAGAATGCTCTAAATTTTCAAAATGTTGAGGTTGTGCTTCATGATGAACAGGTCTTTCAAATGAAGGAACTGCTGTAAAGTCAAAATCTTCGGTGAAATCGCTAGCGATAACACTGACAAGAATTTGATCTGATAATTGTGGGTTAATTGAAACACCGAACTTAATATCAATAGCATTTCCAGCAGCTTCGATAATTCTATCAACTGTTTCTTGAGCCTCATATAATGAAACTTGTGAACCACATGTAACAGCACATATAGCACGCCTTGCACCATTGATACTTGCTTCAAGTAATGGCGAACTAATTGCGTTTTGAGCAGCTTCTTGAGCTTTTTGAGGTCCACTACCCATACCAAAACCAATAAGAGCAATACCTGAATCTTTCAATGTATTCTTAACATCAGCAAAGTCAAGGTTAATAACTGCTGGCATAAGAATTAAGTCTGTAACTGTCTTAACTGATTGAGCAAGAACTCTATCTGACTCACTAAAAGCTTCGGAAATTGGTTGAGTTCCACTAACCATCAATAACTTATCGTTAGAAACGATAATGATTGAATCAACTGCTTCTTTTAATTCATTAAGTCCTTCGACTGAATTAGCAATTCTTTTCTTGCCTTCAAATGTGAATGGTCGAGTAACAATAGCAACAGTTAAAGCACCTTCTTCTTTGGCAATACGTGCAACTACAGGAGCGGCACCTGTACCTGTGCCTCCACCCATACCTGCAGCAATGAATACCATATTTGCGCCTTTTACAATTTGGCGAATATCTTCGATTGATGCTTCGGCGGCTTGTTTACCAATACTTGGTTCACCACCAGCACCTAAACCACCAGTTAATTCTTCACCAAGAACTAAACGATTTCTAGCTTTGCTAGTTGCTAAAGCTTGTCTATCTGTATTAGCGACATAGAATTCGACTGAGTCAATATTCTCATCTATCATTCTATTGACTGCATTATTACCAGCGCCGCCAACACCAATAACAACAATACGTGCGACAGCTTCGAAATTATCTAAATTATCTAACATAACAAATCCCCTTTATTCTTCGCGTCCAAGAGCACTAACCTTGGCTCTTTCATCTGAAAGCGATCCCTTGAAGTCACTTCCAATGAGTAATGCTCCAATACTAGTAGCAAATTCCGGGCCTCTAGCTCCGACTATGTCGGAAGAAACCAATATTACTTTTTCACTATTAGTGAAGTGCTTTTCTAATACTTTCTTTATTCCATGAACATTAAGTAGTTCTCCAGATAAGACGATTGGAAGTTTTTTAACTTCTTCACTATATCCAGACAATAATGTTGTATAGCAAGAATCCAATTGTCCAAAGTATTCAGCAATAAATTCTTGAATAACTTTATTTAAGTCATCTTGATTATAATCAACTTCATGACCTGAGTCGTCATTCGCCGATGCAATAACAGGAGTGAATGTCATATTTCTTTCATCTAAACCATAAGTATCAAGTACTTCTTTCGCTTTTTCTTCACTGATTAAGAACGATTGAGAAATTCTAAGAACTAAATCGTTATATCCCATCAAGAAGTAACCAGATGAGTATGGAGTTGAATTTCCAACAAGTGTCATTGATGAATATCCAGCATTGCAATCGACAAGAATATAATTCTTTGGATCGTCATTAATTGTTTTTACATACTCGCACAGGCAATAAGGCGCGAGAAGCGATCTTTGTGGTCTAATTTCTGCGTTATGCACCGCGTTAACGTAAGAGGCAATTAATCTTGAAGGTAATGTGTGAATTTTGGCATATAAAGTGATCGAATTTGATTTCTCTCCAATAGGTGGATTAGCAAATGATCTATCTCCTTCAAGCAAAAATACATCAGGAATAATATCTACAATGGCTTGTCCTGGAGGAACAATTTCCTTTTTAACAAGCGACATAACGTTACGAATATCAATTGATTCGATAATACTTGTTAATGAAACAACATTAGTAACTTTGTTAGTTTCAAAAACTTCAAAACCAATTGGAGGAAGAATGACATAAGCTTCAGGCACTTTTAACATGAGCTTAACATCTTCATCTTTAATTCTCGCTAATGTAGATAAAGTTTGAATAAGTTTGTTGTAGTCAATAATTTCTCCACGTGAAACTAATCCATTGATTGGCTTTTCGATCGCATAAGAAATGACTGGTTTCCCGTCGACAATATTACCAATAACTAATCTGATTTTTGAGTCAGTAATCTCTATAACTGCGTTATGTGTTGTCATAATAAATACCTAATATATAATAT
>CAVIPD010000026.1:9753-18062 GCA_963644775.1 bacterium
AAAAAAAAAAAGCCTTATAGGCTAATCTCTTTTGTTAGTTATTTACTCTTTGTTGGATATGAGATTGAGCAATTTTAATGCCAACAGGAATTCCAACTGAGCAACCAATAAGTAAAGCAATTGATGAGATAATTAAAATTCTTCTAAGCAAGAAATACTTAGGTGATTTTCCATGTTTTATAAGTTTATCTTTCATAGTTTCACTCTTTCTAAAATTCTCATTTTTGCACTTTTACTTCTTGGATTATTTTCAAGTTCTATATCAGTTGGCATAATAACTTTGTTATTAACTTCTCTATATTTAGGTTCATCATCTTCACTTGGAAGAGTAAATACATTATGACGAGATCCCTCTATTCTTGAAACGCTTTGAAATGCATTTTTTACTAATCTATCTTCAAGTGAATGGAAAGTAATAATAACTAGTCTTCCGTTAACATCTAACATATCAATTGCGTCATTAAGCATATCTTTTAACGCCCCAAGTTCATCATTGACTTCAATTCTAAGAGCTTGGAAAACTTGCTTTGCTGGATGTCCTTTTTTAGCGAGTTCTTTCATTGGCTTAGCAGATTTAATTATTTCCACTAATTCTTGAGTAGTTTCGATAGGTTTATTTGCTCTTTGAACAACTATTTTTCTTGCTATTTGATAAGAGAATTTCTCTTCACCATATTCGCGGAAGATACGAATCAAATCATTAAGCGAATAAGTGTTAACAACTTCATATGCGGTTAATGATTGTCTTAAGTCCATTCTCATATCGAGTCTCGCTGAACCTCTATAAGAGAAACCACGTTTATCTTCATCGAATTGAGGTGATGAAACACCTAAATCTGCAAGAATTCCGTCAACTTTAGTAATCCCTTTATTAAGCAAATCTTTTTTGAAATTTCTAAAGTCATCTCGAATGATAATAAAATTATCACTGATTGCGCTTAGTTTTTCTTTTGACTCATTAATTGCTTCGCCATCTTTATCAAAGGCAATGAGTTTACCAGTTGTAAGTTTTTTTAGGATTTCGCTACTATGTCCTGCTCTACCTAGTGTTAAATCAATATATATTCCTGAAGATTTTATCTTCAATCCTTCAATTGCTTCATTAAGTAAAACAGAGACATGTTTACCCATTCTTCTTCTCCAAGAGCTCTTCAGCTTTCTTTTCGAATAGAACTTCGTTCTCTTTCAAATATGCTTTCCAATTATTGGTATTCCATACTTCAAGATGATCAAGCATGCCAACAACTGTAACATCATTCTCTAAAGAATATTTGGCGATAACCTGAGCAGGTATTTGAATACGATTTTTTGAATCGATTTCGAGTTCAAATGCACTACTTAAAGCAACACGCTTAAAGTCACGAGATAATTTGGCATTCTCATCCAATAATGAAAGTTTCTCTAGATACAAATTGAACTCAGCTTCAGGATAAATAGAAATGCAACCTTCAAAGCCGCGAACGATGAAAAGTTTTTTAGATAAACCTTCACGAATTTTTGAAGGCACTACTAAACGTTTTTTCTCATCAAGAGTATGTTCGTAACTACCGTATAGCATTCCCACTTTGTCCCACCTGTGCAAATTAATTATAGCGAGCATTTACATACGTGTAAACAAAAATTAGTTAAGATTCCATCGAAGGAAAATGAAAAAAACTGTCTTGCGACAGCATTTATTACTTTTAAGTAATATCTTCAAATATTTAGTAATTTATTAGTAGATATAAAATATTAAATCTTTAATGCGAGCAAACTACTAATCGAAGTCAATTTCATCAAGTTTTGAAAAACGTGAATCTCCGTCGTTTTTCTTTTCTTTTTCATATTCATCTTCAGATAAAATTCGATATCCATCTCCACTACTTGGAAGACTTTCTCCAGGAGCTTTTGGCGATAATGGAATAGAAGCTGAAATTAAATTAAAAATATATTCATCTAACTTAATAAAATTGCCCTTATAGACAATGATGTCATCACCTTCAATTGATTCGTTAGCAAAGTGATATTCTTCTCCTGTTACAAAGTGAAAATCAAAAGGCTTAAGTGTGTAACTACTTTGAAGTGTTACGTTGACATCAATTGTGAGCATAACTTCAATGAAATCATTGTAGTTACTTGCTTCAACAATAGCGCGACACTTTTTGATTTCAATGAGTGGTAAAACACATTTATATTTTTCACTATCAAAACTAACTTCTTCTTCAAAGTTAAGTGGTTTAGTGGAAACAAGTTTACTTACTTCTAATATCATTTTCTTAATTCCGCATTAAATTTAAGTTTTAAAGTTTCAATAATAGAATTTTGAAGGTTATTGATTTCAACGTCTGTTAATGTTTTTTCCATTGAAGAGAATGTTACAGATAAGGCAATTGAATAATGGCCTTTTAAAATATGCTCGCCACGATAGATATCAAAGATATCAACATTCTTAATTAATGAGCGATTAACCTTCTTAATTTCTAAAATGAGTTGATTTGCACTTACATCGTCTTTAACGATTAATGCAAAGTCTCTTTTTACAGAAGGAAAACGAGATGTGACTTCCATCTTCTTTTGGCCGACTTTGACATTAAATAAAGCGCCTAAATCCGTTTCTAAAGCGATAACATTAAGTTTATCTAAACCATTATCCGCTAAAATAACAGGATGAAGTTCACCAAAGTGAGCAATGATCTTACCATCAACTTTAAGTGATGCTGATTTGCCTGGATGGAATTCATTTGCACTAGATCTTTCATATGTATAACGTTTTTCATCGATTCCATATAGTTTAAGTAGACCGTCGACGATACCTTTCATATGATAGAAGTTATATGCTTCACCTTTAAGGTGAGATTGTCTTAAATCGTTTCCAGAAAGGATAATTCCTAAATGAATATGTCTATTTCCTTCACTATATAAATCACTTACTTCAAAGAAGGCTAAATCATTTTGAGAGTGATTAACATTATATTTAAGGACGTTCATTAATGATGGCAATAAATTTGTACGAACATATTCATGCTCATCAGTTAATGGATTCATAACCTTATATGGAACTTCTTTATTAAGAATTGCAAACTCTTTTACTTCGCTTTCTCTAATAAGAGAATATGTTAATTGTTCAGTAAGTCCTAGGCCTCTTAAGAAGCTTCTAACTTCAGCCTTGTGAAGTAGTTTTTCTTCGAGTTTACCAACGCTTAACTTAATTGATGGAAGTTCGCTCTTAACGTTTTCAAAGCCTAAAATACGAATAACTTCTTCGCTTAAATCAGCTTCACCACTTATATCAATTCTCCAATCAGGAATCTCACAGATAAGTTTCTTACCTTTTTCAACAACATTAATAAATGCTGCTTTTAAAGTTGAAACGATTTCTTCTTTTGAGAATGAAGTTCCTAATCTATTGTTGATGTATTCTACCGAAGTTTCAATGATTTTAGGAATATAGGCTGACTTAAGATATGTGTTAGTTTCACCAACAAATTTAGCACCACAAATCTCAACTAATAAATTAGCTGTTAGATTTTCAACTTCATTATATTGATGAGGATTGATGCCTTTAACAAATCTCATTGATGAATCTGATGTTAGATTAAGTCTAATTGATGTTCTTCTAATAGAAGCAAAATCAAAATTTGCTGCTTCAACAACAACGTGTTTAGTGTTTTCATCAACTGCACAAGCAAGCGAACCCATAACTCCGCCTAAGCACATTACTTCGCCACTTGATGTGATTACAATATCGCCTTTTTGAATTTTATATGTTTTTTCATCTAATGCGACAAAATCGCCTTCAAAATCATCGCGAACAATCAATTCTTTTTTAGGAAGTTTATCAAGATCATACATATGTAATGGCTGACCTGTTACAAGCATAACATAGTTACCAATATCAACTATGCTATTGATTGAACGAATTCCAGATGCTGTTAAAGCTTCTTTAAGCCATTTTGGCGATTCTTTAACTTTGATGTCTTTAATGACTTTTGCGGAGAATTGAGGGCATTTATCAGTTAATGAATTAACTATAAACGGAATATCTCTATTCTTTGGATCAAGAGATGGCTTAACGTTTACTTTTCTACCAAATAAAGTTTCAAATTCTTTAGCAACGTTAATAACGCTATAAAGATCACTTCTATTAGCGAGCAATTTTAAGTCGAGAATAACATCATCTAAGCCTAATAAGCCTAAAACATTATCATCTCCAGGAACTGCATCTAATGGAAGTTCTTCAATGCCTTTTGTTTGCTCTTCGCTAAGGAATTTAGAATCAACACCAAGTTCAAGAAGTGAACATAGCATTCCTTCGGAATCATGGCCTCTTACTTTACCTTTTTTGATTGTGCCACCAGGAAGTTTACATCCATCTAGAGCAACAATAACTTTTAAACCAACACGAACATTTGGAGCGCCACAAACAATATGAAGCACACCATGATCACCAGCAAATACTGTTGTTAAATGAAGGTGATCACTATCAGGCATTTTTTCACAAGTCAAAACTTCACCAACTGTTAATTTTGACCCAGAAGCAAGATATTCAACACTTTCAACTTCAACGCCAGCAAAGGTTAAACGATGAACAATTTCATCAATACTAATTTCATCTAAGTTAATAAACTTTTTGACTAAATTTAATGATACTTTCATTGTCTTAACCTCCTATTTTTTTGTGAATTGTTCGATAAATCGAACATCACCTTGATAAATCTTACGAATATCATCAATTCCATATCTAAGCATAGCGACACGTTCGATACCGATACCGAAAGCAAATCCTGAATAAACTTTTGGATCATATCCGCTCATTTCTAGAACATGAGGATGAACCATACCGGCACCTAAAATTTCAATATAACCTGTTCCTTTACAAATTGGGCATCCTTGTCCATGACATTCCATACACGAAATATCGACTTCAACAGATGGCTCTGTAAATGGGAAATATGAACTTCTAAATCTAACTTCACGTTTTTCACCAAACATCTTTCTAAGAAATAATTCTAATGTTGCTTTTAAATTTCCTAAATTGATGTTTTTGTCTATGACAAGACCTTCAATTTGACCGAATTGATGTGAGTGAGTTGCATCATCATCATCTCTTCTAAAGCATTTACCTGGACAAATGATTTTTAAAGGTTGGCCTTTAGCTTCGTCCATCGCATGAGCTTGTGCGGGAGATGTATGAGTTCTTAATAAGGTTGTTTTTGTGATATAGAACGAATCTTGCATTTCTCTAGCTGGATGGTTTCCAGGAATATTCATTCTTTCAAAGTTAAAATAATCAGTTTCAACGTCCGGTCCTTCTTTAACTTGATATCCCATTGATTTAAAAATATCCACCATTTCATCAACAATTTGATAGAAAGGATTAATTCCACCCATCTTATATGTGATACCTGGAAGAGAAATATCAATCTTTTCTTTTTCAAGTCTTTCTTTGATAAGTTTATCGCTGATCTCTTTTTCTTTTGAAACATACTTTGCTTGAATTTCTTTTTTAGTTGAATTCATCGCTTGGCCAAATGCTATTCTATCTTCACCAGTTAATCCGGTGATCAGCGACATCATTCCACTTAATAAAGATTTCTTTGATAAATCCTGTTCTTGAACAGACTTCAAAGATTTTTCATCAGCAGCTTCGTTGATTCTTTTAAGAATTTCATCTTTTAATTCAAGAATTTTCTTAATTGGTTCAATCATTTTTAGCCTCCTTAAACAAAATAAAATGACACTCAGGAACGAATTTCTCCGTGGTGCCATCCATGTTCTATTTCAATATTTGATTTTAGCTCTACATCTTAACGCGAAGTACGTCTTCCATTACAGAAGAATGCTCAGAGGTGAATTCGCTCGGCTTATTTATTTGTGGGTTCCACTATTCCACATTCCCTATTAAATAAGTAATCGAGGTACTATTTCTCGTCGTTGCGTGTAATATTATAGCACACATACATAAAAGAAAAAGCCTTTACTTTTTTAAGCAAAGGCTCTTCATAAATAAACTAAATTAGCTTAAATAGTTGCCAATAACATATAGCACAAAAGTTCCATCATATGTATAGAATTGAAGATATTCACTCATTTCTGCATCTGAATATGCGAAATAACCATATGATTCATACCCACTTTCATCAACTGTTAAACCAGCTGATACACATTGTGCTTTGTATGTATCTTCGATTGCATCTGTACCGGCTGTGCCACTATCAGCGCAAGTAAGAGTCATAGCGCCGTAGTATTTACCCTCGGTAGTATCTTCTTCAGCAGCATATTGCCATGTCCAGCCTGAGCCAGATGATGGTACTGGAATAGAAAGAGTAACGCTAAATGCTGATTTAAATTCAGCAACAGCAGCTGCTGGCCATGAATCGGATGTTCCTGATCCCGATGCATAACTTGTTGATGAAGAGGATGATGAAGCAGATGACTGTGAAGTTGTTGATTCACTAGATGAAGAGGATGATGAAGATGAAGAACTTTCACCGCAGCCAGCCAACATAAGTGTACTAACTGCTAATAATCCTAGAATTTTAATATTTTTCATAATATTGTCCTTTCGTATTTTGATAAATTGTAATTCAATTAATCTTGATAGTAAATAAAATGATTTTCTAACTCGTGTAAGAGTATAATAATTTTTATGAATTCATTTACCAAGAAAATGTGTCTTACTGCAATGTTTGCTGCAATTGCATATTTACTCACAACATTTGCAGTTGTTCCAATATACACAGGACAAGCATATTTAAATTTTGGTGATTCAATTATTTTATTTGCATCAAGTTTTTTAGGTCCTTTTTGGGGTGCACTAGTTGGTGTTATCGCCGGTCCACTTGCAGATTTAACATTAGGTTTAGTTTATTTTATTCCTTTTAGTGTTATTGCTAAGGGAGGAGATGGATTATTAACAGGACTTTTATATAAATATTTTCCACGAAAAATAAAATGGCTCGCTTATATTATTGGATCCATTTGGATGATAGCAACTTACTTTGTAAGTTATTTTGTGTTGTATGGTGTTGCAGGAACTGTTAATTCATTGTTTGATTTAATCCAAGGAACAATTGCAATTATTCTTGCAACTACCTTATCAATTTTATTTAAGAAGATACATCGCGATTCCGCCGGCGACGGCGACATTAAGTGATTCAATATCATTAATTTCGATGCGAATTCTTTCGTCTGCTAATTTAAGATTTTTTTCACTCACTCCACGAGCTTCATTTCCTAAAACTAAAACGTGCTTTTTAGGAAGTTTAACATCCTTAATATCGACTGAACCTTTAATTTCTGTCGCTAAAATTTTATATTCATTTTTAAGCGATTCTAAATCGATATTTTCATTAACATTAAGTTTAAACAACGCCCCTTGGGATGCCGAAATGACTTTTTCATTATACATTGAACATGAATTACCACTTAAAATGACATCATTATAGCCAAAAGCTAATGCAGTTCTTAGAAGTGTGCCAACATTCCCTGGATCACTAACATCATCAAGATATAAAACTTTATTTGAAGTAATCTTCTTTGATGTGAAGCATTTGCATATCGCAACTACGCCTTGAGGAGTTCTAACTTTTGATAACTTTTCTAATATTTCTTCAGTAACGATATATTGATTTATTGATTTATCAATATTAAGTTCTTTTAAAGTAAATATTTCTAATACTTGTTTCGATTCTAACGCCATTTCTAAAAGGTGGAAGCCTTCGATGATGAATTTGCCTTGAGCTTTTCGTTCGCTAGGTTGATAAAGTCTAACTACTTCTTTAACATGTTCATTTTGCTTTGAATTTATTTTATAAATCATTTGACTATCCCCTTTCTTAATTTTTTCTTTAATTCCCAATAATTTGGACAATATTTATAAACACATTCGTAGAATCTATCAGAATGATTTCTATGGAATTCATGAGCAAGCTCATGCACTACCACTGATCTAATTATTTCTTTTGAATAATGAATTAAATCAAGTTGATAGTTAATTGAATGAGTTTTCATTGAATTAGAGCCATAACGAGTGCTCATCTTTCTAACGTGCACTTTATATGGCTTTTTAACATTCATTTCAATTTCACATTCTTTAGTTAATTCAGCAAATACTTTTAATGCAAAATTCTTTAATTCAATTTCACTTATATTTTGTTCAATCTTTTCTCCTAAAACATAAGTGTATGATTCACTCCTAAGAGGTTCATTATTATTTCTTTTATTTATTCTTTTAATTAATTTAGGAAGTGAATTCGATATAAATTCCACTACTTTACGTTCACTAAGTAAACTAGGAGCAGAGGCAGTAAAGCCATTTTTAGTGGCTC
>CAVIPD010000027.1:0-1079 GCA_963644775.1 bacterium
ATTGATAACAATGCGTTTATCGACATTACCTACAAATTTATAATTTGTGTAACTCATTATTAATATTGATCTTTCTAGAAGAGCTAATCTATCAAATGACATTTTAGGCATTCTGTTTTGGAATTCTTGGCTAATCTCATTTAAATGAGATAGTGATTTAACTACTATTTCTTTATCGAAAGCAGGTATCTTCTCAAAAGGGATATCATAAACAGAAGCCATTATGTCTTCTACAGAAAATTCTTGGTCTGAATAAACATATGTTAATGCATCATAAATGCAAATCATATTAAATTCATGCTCTTTATTTCTTGATATCTTGTTCTCCACGAGCAATTACCTCACTTTCTATTTCTTCATCCAATTTTAATGAATGCTCTCCGTTAAATACTTTTTCAATATGTAACACGTTATAGTATTCTACTATAGCAATCAAACATGCAATTAAGACGACAATATGTGTTACTAGTGTAAACGCATAATTTGTCCATGTTCTTGCAACCAGCCCTGATTCATATCCAAAGAACATTCCGCCAAAATCAATAGCGTATAGGCCACTTCCTAATAGTAAGAGCCATCGTTTACCTTTTGAGGCAAAGAATCCGATTGCGGCGAATCCTCCACCGATAACTAGTCCAACTAATATCATGAGAATATCAGCAGCTAATGAATCGAGAGATTGGATCATAATGCTATTTAATAGCATCTGACAGGTCAAACACATTGCAAATCCACTTGAAGGCCATTTAAATGGCATTGATGAAACCGTTGAATTGGCTGCTAGTTGAATAACGCCAACAACAATCGCGAAGACATTAACTACACCAGCCCAAAGAATGAAGATACTTGTTTTTTGATACATCTTCACCGCTTTATTATGAGCCTCACTATAAGTGATTTGATGTTTTCGATGCTTCGTCTTTTTCATATTAAACGATTGAATCTACTTTAATTTGAATGTCAAAAGGAACACTTTCAGCATAAAGAAGAAGAGATTGTGCCACTTCTTCTTGAAGTGCTAAACAAACTTGATTAGCATTTGCACCTTTTGCAATAGTAATTGAAATTTTAATTTCAAC
>CAVIPD010000027.1:1089-29747 GCA_963644775.1 bacterium
CTTATGTACTTCTGCTCCAATGACACGATTTACAGCATCAGTGGCAAGATCTTCAAAGACCCTACGTGAAATTTTTAGTTCACCATCAGTAGAGTAATTTTTTATATTGACATAGTCAGCCATTATTTTTACCTATTTTATAGCTTTAAGAACAAAGTCTACTAAATCTTCTGGCAAGAAATGATAGGCTTTTATAGCGTCTTTTGCAGGTGCACTTGTGCCAAATGTGTCGATACCATAGGTATGATCAGCGTATTTATGCCAACCAAATGTTGAGAGCATTTCAACTGAAATGATTTTATCTTTTCCTAAAGACAACACTTTGTGTTGATATTCTTTTGATTGCTTATCAAATAAGAATGTTGATGGCATTGAGACAACTCTTACATCGACACCTTTTTCTAAAAGTAATTTTTGAGCGTTAACTGCTAAACCAACTTCACTACCAGTAGCAACTAAGATAGCGTCAAGTTTTTTAGATTCTTTTGAAATAATATAAGCACCCTTAGAAACATCTTCATATGAAGAATTTAGTAAAGGCAAATTTTGTCTTGAAAGAATTAAGGCAGTTGGAGTTTCTTTGCTTTCAAGAGCAATTTTCCATGCAGCGTATGTTTCACGTGAATCACATGGGCGTATAACATTAACATTTGGAATACTTCTTAGCATAGCTAAAGTTTCGATTGGTTGATGCGTTGGTCCATCTTCTCCAACAGCAATTGAGTCATGTGAGAATAAATAGATTCCTGGTAGTTTTGATAATGCTGCCATTCTAATTGCTGCTTTCATATAATCTGCAAAAACTAAGAATGCACCGACATATGTTTTAACACCACCATGAAGTAACATACCATTTTGAGCGGCAGCCATAGCAAATTCACGAATACCAAAATTGATATTTCTGCCATTTGGTGTTGCTTTTGTGAAGTTGATTCCCTCAGTAATTTTTGTCATAACTGATCCAGCAACGTCGGCACTACCACCCATTAAAAATGGAATTTTGCTGTGTAATTCATTTAATGCTTTTCCACTAGCAACACGGCTTGAATCGGCATTATCGCTAGAAAACTCTGGCTCATTATCGATAAATGACGAAACATGTCCATTAAATGCTTGTTCGAATACTTTAATCTCATTTTCATGAGATTTAGCGTAACTATCGTATTCTTTTTTCCAAGATTCTTCGGCTTTTTCACCACGTTTAGCAAATGATTCTTTGAATAAGTCGTAAACCTCTTGAGGAATTGTAAATGCTGGATAGTTATAGCCATAAACTGCTTTGGCATGCGCACCATCTTCATCACCTAATGGATTACCATGGACTTTACATGTTCCTTGTTTTTCACTACCAAATCCAATAACTGTCTTAACTATGATGAGTGTTGGTTTATCGTTACTAAGTTTTGCTTTAGCAATAGCTTCATCAATAGCATCAATATCATTTCCGTCACTGACTTCTAAAACATCCCATTCAGAGGCAATGAATCTTGCTTTAACATCTTCTGAAAATGATAAATCAAGACCGCCATCAAGGGTGACATTATTTGAGTCGTAAATAAGAATTAACTTATTTAATCTATGATGTCCAGCAAGAGAAATAGCTTCTTGGGAAAGTCCTTCTTGTAAGCAACCATCGCCGCATAATACATATGTATAGTGATTGATAAGCTTTTCCCCATCAGGATATTGGGCGCTTGTAGCACGTTCAGCCATTGCAACACCGACTGCTTGCGCAATGCCTTGGCCTAAAGGTCCACTTGTTGCATCGACACCTTGTGTATGTTTATATTCAGGGTGACCTGGTGTAAGTGATCCTAGTTGTCTAAATGATTTTAAATCATCAAGTGATACTTTATATCCACTGACATGGAGCATTGTGTATAGTAACGAACTTGCATGTCCTGCTGATAAAATAAAACGATCACGATTAATCCACATTGGATCTTTTGGGTTTGCAACAAGATGCTTTGTAAATAATGTGTAGAGTATTGGGGCACTGCCAAGAGCCATGCCTGGGTGACCAGATTTTGCTTTGTTAACTACATCAATGCACATTGATCTAATTGCGCTAACTGCTAATTTGTCTAATTCTTTTTGATTCATAATAATTCTCCTTAATTTATAAATAAATTACTCATCAATTTTGATTCCTAAATCAATAAGTTGTTGCTCATCAACTCTTTGAGGAGCACTACTCATTGGACAACTTGCCTTTAAGTTCTTAGGGAAGGCAATGACATCACGAATGTTATCTGTTCCACAAATAATCATTGACAATCTTTCTAGTCCAAATGCAATTCCACCATGTGGAGGTGTTCCATATTCGAACGCTCCAACGAAGTAACCAAATTTACGAGTTATATCTTCTGGAGTAAATCCTAAGATTTCGAATATTTTCTTTTGCATTTCTTGATCATAAATTCTAAGTGATCCACCACCAGCTTCATAACCATTAATAACAATATCGTATGCCGCTGATAAGCATTTGCTTGGATCGGTATATAAATATTGAGCAGTTTCTGGAGTTGGTCTAGTAAACGGATGATGTAATGGTTTATATGAACCATCATGAATGTCCTTCTCAAATAACGGGAAGTCAACAACCCAAAGTAAGTCATATGTATTAGGTTTAACATATCCTAATTCATGACCATATTTACTACGTAATGCACCTAAACCAAAATTAACTTGTTCAGGTTTGCCACTAGCAACTAGGATAACATCACCTTTTTTAGCGCCGACTTTTTCAATTAATTCTTTTTGGAGTTTTTCGTTAATAAATTTAACTAAGCTTCCTTCCAATTGATCTCCAACTTTGTATACACCGATACCAGATAATCCAAATTTCTTACCTTCTAGATTTAAACCATCAATAACTTTTCTTGATGTCACTTCAGCAACACCAGGAATAACGATGGCTTTAATTATTTCAGCATCTTTATATCCACCAAAATCGCTTTGTGAAAGAATTGATTTAATATCAATTAACTTAAGACCAAAGCGGGTATCTGGTTTATCTGAACCATAATCGCCAACAGCTTCGGCGTAACTCATACGACGTAGAGGTGTTTTGAGTTCATATCCGACAATTTCTTTGAAGACTCTTTTTAAGAATCCTTCCATAATTGTAAGAATTTCATCTTGGTCAAGAAACGACATTTCTAAGTCAATTTGAGTAAACTCAGGTTGTCTATCTTGTCTTAAATCTTCATCTCTAAAACATCTAGCTATTTGATAATAACGTTCAAAACCACCAATCATCAAAAGTTGCTTAAATAATTGAGGTGATTGAGGAAGAGCGAAGAAACTTCCATGATTAATTCTTGATGGAACAAGATAGTCTCTAGCACCTTCAGGAGTTGATAAGGTTAAGCATGGAGTCTCAACTTCGATAAATCCGTTATTATCAAAATATTCATGAGCAATTTTAACAATTTTTGCTCTTTTAATAAGATTTTGTTGAAGAGTTGGTCTTCTTAAATCTAGATAACGGTATTTAAGACGGACATCTTCTAATGCGTCTGTCTCATCTGCGATAATCATCGGAGTTGTTTTAGCTTTACTAAATACTTCGATACTTTCTGCAACAATTTCTATCTCTCCTGTTTTAAGAGTTTTGTTTGGAACGTCTTTTTTATTAACAACACCTTTTACCGAAATAACGTATTCATTTCTGATATCAGGAACTTTAACCCCTTCGTTAACTATTATTTGGATTATTCCACTTCTATCACGTAAATCGATAAAAAGTAGACTTCCTAGGTTACGTCTTTTGCTAACCCATCCAACAAGAGTAACTTTTTTGCCAACATCTTTTATAGATAGATCAGTGTTATAACAAGTTCTTTCCATTATTTTTCCTCCGTATGCAAATCACGAATATAATCTTCTAACATTGACTTAAACACAAGCAACATATCGTCAGTTTTTACTGTTGTTTGTTCTTGTGTTTTTAAATTCTTAACTGTTAATGTGTTGTTTTTTATCTCATTATCACCAACAATTATTGCGAATTTTGAATGCTTGTGTTCAGCAATTTTGAATAATGATTTGAACGATTTATTTTCATAATTCATTTCAACAGCATAGCCGTTAACACGAAGAATATTTGCTAATTCGAAATTAAGTTCAATTGCGTGAGCATCCATACCCATTAAATAGAAGTCTGGGCCGTTAATAAACATTTCTTCATTAGGGTTAGCTTTGCTATAGACATAATATAATCTTTCTAAGCCAAATGATAAACCAACACCTTCAAGATTAGGTCCACCAACTTCAGCAAGAAGATTTTTGTAATGACCGCCGCCACCAATTGCGCCGACATCATCATCTTCGCTCATATGGTATTCGAACACAACGCCTGTGTAATAATCAAGACCGCGTACAAGTGTGTCGTCAATTTCAAACTCGACACCAACTTTGCTAAGCATATCGGTAATATTATCGAAATGACCACGAGCAACATCACTAAGATAATCACGAATCTTTGGAGCACCTTCAATAATTTTTCTGTCTTCATCGACTTTACAGTCAAGAATACGAAGAGGATTAACTTCTAATCTTCTTTTGCAATCTTCGCACATTGAGTCGATGTGTTTAGCAAAATATTCCCTTAATGCTTTTCTATAATTTTCTCTCGATTCTTCATCGCCAAGTGAGTTAATTAATACTTTAACTTTGTTAATTCCTAAAGAATCTAAGATACGCTTTCCTAAGACAATGACTTCAACATCTTGTAAATAAGAAGTAGAGCCAATGGCTTCCACACCAAATTGATGGAATTGACGATAACGACCAGCTTGTGGTCTTTCATATCTAAAGCATGGTCCAATGTAGAAATACTTAAGTGGTAAATCAGCATTTGCATATAATTTATTGCTGACAACACTTCTCATAACTCCAGCAGTCATTTCAGGGCGAAGAGTTAAAGAACGTCCACCTTTATCATCAAAGGTGTACATTTCCTTAGTAACAATATCGCTTGATTCACCGACTGATCTAAGGAATAAAGGAGTATGTTCAATAATTGGAGTTCTAATTTCTGAATATCCAAATAATTGAGCTAATATATGGCAATCATATTCAATGACAGAGTATGCGCTTGCTTCATCTGCAATGATATCGTGAGTGCCTTTAACAGGATTTATAACCATACGAAATCTCCGTTTCTAATCTTAGATATTATACATTTTATTATGTATAAGTTCAACATATTAAGACAGGTATTAAATAAAAATAAAAAAGTTAACAATTAGCTAACTTTTCCTTAGATATAAATTAATGAGTGATTCTTTCGATTTTTATAACATTTTTAATATTTTTTAAAATATTAAATATGTCTAGTAATTGCTCTGCATTTCCAACATATATTGTCGCATCAATAACTGTTTCCATTGTTGATGTATGTAAATGTGCATTGATCGCGGTTACAGGTACATTGTTTTGGTTATATACATTCATAACATCATTGAGAAGATTTTGTCTATCATTGCAAGTAATTTTGATATCAACAGGATAGTTTCCTTTCTCAATATTTGGCTTCCAAAACACCTCAATGAGCCTTTTATTTTCATTAGCGATATTAGGGCAATCTTTTCTATGAACTGTAATGCCTTTACCCTTGGTAATATAACCGATAATGTCATCTCCTGGTATAGGTGTACAGCAAGATGCTAAGTTTATGGCAATTTTAGATGCACCATTTACATAGACTGGACAACCATCGTTTACGAAACGTTCTTTTTTATCTAATTTAATTGTCTCTTCTGGCCTAATATTTAGATAATCAATAACCGCAGCAGGAACAGGGTTTTTATTTGAGATAGCAATAAATAAATCATCGAGATTTTCGAAACCAAAATGATTTTTTAAATCGTCATTATTCAAATACTGCATGGTTTGAGTTTCGCCAAAACCAATATTCCTAAAAGCTTCGATACATGCTTGCTTACCACGAGAAATTTTATCGTCCTTAAGAAAATCAGCGTTCTTTTTAGCAAGGAATTTTCTAATATGCGATTTAGCTAATGATGTCGATGCAATTTTAAGCCAATCTTCATTTGGACCTTGAGTTGATTTACTTGTTTTAATTTCAACGATATCACCTGTTTTTAAAACTGTATTTAAAGGGACCATTTGGTTATTGATAATTGCACCAACCATCTTTTCGGCAACGCCAGTATGAATTTTGTAAGCAAAGTCAATTGGAGTTGCACCAGCTGGAAGATCAATAACCTTTCCTTTTGGCGTAAAACAATATACATTTGCTTCAAAAATATCATGCGATAAAGAATTCATATATTCTTTTGCATCATTGCTCTTCTCTTCTTCTGAAAGATTAACAAGATCTCTAAGCCAATGTAGTTTTTCTTCAATTTCTTTTTGTTCTTGCTTAGGGTTATAGTTTGACCCTTCTTTATATCTCCAGTGAGCTGCGATTCCACTTTCAGCAATTTCGTCCATTTCCTTAGTTCTAATTTGAATTTCAAATATATTTCCATCACCAGAAATAATACATGTATGTAATGATTGATACATGTTTGATTTAGGCACCGCAATATAATCTTTAAATCTACCTGGAAGAGGCGTGTAAATTGCGTGAATTAAACCTAGTATTTCATAGCATTCTAACTCTGTACCTGTAATAATTCTAATTGCTAATAAGTCGTAGATTTCTTCTGGCTTATGATTTTTAATATATATTTTTCTATATATAGAATATATAGACTTTACTCTAGATTCGATTTGAAAAGGAATGTTCTTTTCCATGAGAATGCCGACGACTCGTTTAGTGAATGAGTCGAGCGATTTTTGACCATATTTAATTTTTTTGTTTATTAAATCTACCACTAACTTATATTTTTCTGGCTCTAGATATTTAAGTGATAAATCTTCAAGTTCAGTTTTAATTGTGTTTATACCTAGACGATGCGCAATAGGAGTAAAGACTTCTAATGTTTCTTTAGCTAAAGCTAATTGTCTATGTGGAGGCAACGAATCAAGTGTTCTCATATTATGCAATCTATCAGCAAGTTTAATAACAATAACACGAACATCTTTTGCCATTCCAAGGAAGATTTTTCTATGGTCTTCCGCTACGAATTCGTCTTCTGGCCTATGTGATAATTTTAATCTTTGAATCTTGGTTAATGAATCGACAATAGACATAACTTCTTCACCAAACATATCTTTAATGTCATCTAAAGATGTGTTGGTGTCTTCAACTACATCATGAAGCAAACCTGCCGCTAACGTGGTAGGGCCGCAATTAAGAGTTGCTAAAATAAAGCAAACTTCAATAAGATGATGAATATATGGTTCACCACTACGACGATATTGATCTTTATGCTTTTCACAAGCTAGTTTATAAGCTTTTTCAACCAATTCGCGTGATTCAGGTTTTGTGATATATGCAAAAAAAAGTTCTTTTACTTCATCAAAAGAATGCAATTTATTATTTTGATTTAATAATTCGACTTTTTCGTTTGCCATATTGAAATTATTATACTCTACTTTATTTAAAATAAAATAAAAACGCCTATAGTTTGAACTATAAGCGTTAATATTGCTTTGATTAAATAGCCGGAATGTATAACAATTGGAAATTATAGAATCTAGCGTTATAGTTACTTAACTTTTTGTGAGAAAGTCTAACTCCATAAACATCTCCGAAAGTTGCTAATTCAGCCGAAGTATATGAAACAGTGTAATCGGTAGCTGCTTTTTTTAATGCATTTGTGACTTCTTTTGATGAACCAGCAATTTCTGCGCCAGTTGAATCAAGTAAGCTGACCATTACATAGTAATCAGATGATTCAAATGTTTTAGCAGATCCTCCGCCTATAGATGCAACAAATGTTGCACTAGATGCTGTCATAATCTTTGTATCGCTTAATACTTGAATATATCCAATAACATCTGCTGCTGCTGCATCAATGTAACATAAGTTTGAACTATCATTTTTGAAATTACTAACAGATAATGTTCCACCAGTTGATGTATCTTTATAAGACCAAGATGCCGCAAGTGATTGAGCTATTTCAACTGAGCCCTTAAGAGTTGAAGTAATAGTTTTACTAGTGTTTTTTGTCCAAACAACTTTAACTTCGACATCACATTCAGCTGTTGCTACTAATGGGATTGAGGTTGATGATGTAATATCACATTCTAATGTAATATCTCTTGCAGAAGCGTCATTATATGTTGCAATTGCTTTAATGCTTGATAAATCCCATGTTGTATCGCCGACTTCCGCTTTTGGAGAACCACTTACTGTTATTTCGGTAATTTCTTTTGCAGCGCCAACAAGATTTGCTGAATTTGTTATTGTAGAATCAAATAAATATGTTGCAGTAACTGTTACGTTTATGGTTTCTGTATGAACTGTTGGAACAGCAGTTTCAGATGATAATGAGCAATATCTTGTTAAGTCATAAGACTTATTATCGCTTAAAGTTCCAATAACTGTAACATCATCGAATGACCACTTTGTATCTTTGCTACATTCTGCATGAGGTGTTCCACTAATTGCCAAGGATTTAACAGTTGCAGGCTTATCGCTATCAAGCCATGAACATTTAATTGAATCTAAGTAGACAGATGCGCTAGATTTAAGTCCTAAATAATGAACGCCTGATGGTAAATAGAACGTTTGTGACGCATTGTTAGCATCAAACTCAAATACCTTTAGAGCGTCTGAAACTCGATAACTAGAAAGTTTTAAATCATCAACATCAACGAAAGGAAGATCGTTTTCTCCTGCGAAAAGATAAATCTTTTTTCCTTCATTTTTGTACTTTGCATCAGGATTTGATTCTACTTTATCTTTTCCTAATGACCAATTGATTGTAACTTTAATTGCAGCAGCATCAGACTTCGACATAACTAAGCCCGGTTGGCCTTTAGTATTTGATGCAGCAAAGCTAAGTTTATAATCTGTCGCTTTTTCTTCTCCATAATAAATATCGTTTTTTTGAATCATACGAATTTTGTATGTACGATTTGTTTCTGGAACACTAAGTTCTGCTGATTCTTCTTGGTATGAAGCGCCTATTCCTGGCACTATAGATGCAGTGAGTTCATCTTCTTTAACTTCAATTACAGTAACATTAAATTCAATTTCAAATGTTTTATAATGAGCCGTTGCTTTAATGACATCACCACTTGAAGCAGTTGATGCATCGCATTCAACACTTTCAGCAGTTTTTTGTATTGTGCTTCCATCATCTAAATCAATTAATAAAAGGACAGATGTTGGATCAATTGTTTCTCCTTTAATAACATTCGATGGTTTCGATATAATCGAATTAATTCCAATAGGTGTTGGATCTACAATTGAAGTACTTGTCGAAGTTTCGGTTGAACTTGATGTACTTGTACTAGTAGAAATTGACGAACTACTAGAAGATGAAGAACTTGTAGTTGATCCGCCGCCAGAGCATGATGCTAGTAGTATTGCACTAGATAAGGCGACTAATAAAATGCTTTTTTTCATATATTCCTCCTATATATGCTTTTATTATATCAATAAATAAACTTACGTATAATTTTTTAGCACACATAAAAAATAAATAGATATAATATATAAGCAACTATGAAACATACCGAACTTACTAAAGTTAAATTCATGACATGGTTGTTTTCATTTTGATATAACACCCTTTAAAAAATGAGAAACGATCGATCTCATTTATAAAAAGTGTCTTATATATGTAATAGAAAAGGAGGAAATATTAATGAATAAA
This sequence comes from bacterium, assembly GCA_963644775.1. Lineage (GTDB taxonomy): Bacteria > Bacillota_I > Bacilli_A > RFN20 > CAG-826 > Fiminaster. Next base: position 10,833 of record CAVIPD010000027.1, read on the forward strand.
AATATATTCATTCTATTACCAGCTGCTGCTTTATTACTCGCAGGTTGCGGAGGCAATAATTCATCATCTAGCAGCTCAGCAAGTAGTTCAGCAAGTTCATCAACTTCTACTGAACCAGTAGGCCCAAAAGCTGAAGACTATGGCACAGCAGAAAATCCATTAACTGTCGCCCAATATTTAGAGAATGTTGAACGTTTAGTGCAAAAAGTTGATGAAACATATTCTGAATGGCCATTTTATGTTAAAGGCGTTGCAGATGCTAATGCACCTTGGGACTCAAGCTATAGTCAATATGCTACATTTTATCTAAAAGATAAAGTCTCAGATTCAAAGAGTGCAAAAGTTCAAAGAGCTAAACCAGGTACAGGCGTTTCACAACAACTTTATGGAAATGACACTGTTTATCTTTGCGGTTATGCAGAATATTACAGTAATGGTTACTCACTCTTCCCTAATGCCAACATTGATACTGGCGATGTAACTGTTTCAAAAATTGAAAGAGGTGTTTCAAAATTATCTGTCACAGCAGATCCAAATGGTAAAGCTGTTGTTGCATCTCCATCTTCATTTGAATCTTCCTATGAAAATGGTACTGTAATTTCATTACAATTAACTGTCGAATCAGGTTACTTAGCGTTTGTCGAAGTAAATGGCGTTAATCTTGTTGCCGATGCATCAGGACTTTACAATGTTACAGTTGCAGGCGATACATCAATCAAGATTACATCAGAGAAAGATGCTGTTAGAGTAGATTTACCTGCAGGTACATATACTCTTGAAATTACCAACGAAAACAGTGGCTTAGGTGAAGGTAAAGGCGGAGCAGTTGCAGTTAACAAAAACTATGCACTTTTAGCAGATGCTGATCCAAACTACTACAAGAGATTGACAGGTGCTTATTCATCACTTTGTTATAATCAAACAAATTATGGCGAATGGTCAATTGCAAAAGGCGGAAACGCATGCTTTACTACTCCAACAGGTAAAATTACAACAGCTGTTGCTGATTACTATAAGAATCAATCATGTGACGTTTACGCTAATTCAGCTGCATCAGGTTCAAAACTTACAGGTGTTAAAGGAACAACTTCAGGCGATCATGTTGAATACACGTACACAGTTAATAATGCAAGCGTATTCTTCAATGTTTCTACAAGTGCTTCTTACGCACAAAGTTTCTATAAATTAAGACTCACAATTGTTGTTGAATAATTGTAGAAATTAATAAAATCAGACCGTATTAATACGGTCTTTTTTATGTTATTTTAAATTAGATTGAATTTATTTATTCGAAATTCAACAGTTTTAATGCCTCTAAATTCTGAGAGATTGAATGTTCCTATAATGTCAATTGATGATTTTGATTTAATAAGGCTTTCATTCATATTAAATCCGAGCAATTTAGTCTTCATTGTTAATTGAGTTGAAAGATGTTTTCCTTCGCTTATAAACTTAAGGTTTTTAGTAGGTAAATTTTTAATGATAAATGTTGGTTCATTAAAGCCCATCCCAAATGGAGAAAATGATTTTATTATTTCATAATTTTCAACACTTATATCAGTAATTGATATTTCAATATTATCTTTTATGTCATCAACAAATGGGCTTTGTTCACATAATTTAATAAAATCATTTCTAAATGATTCAAAATCAGATTTCTTAATTGTTAGGCCACCCGCTAAAGCGTGCCCTCCTCCACATACTATATATTTTTTTAATGAATCAAATGCTTTTGAAACATTAAATCCGTTTTTTGATCTAATAGAACCGATTAAATATTCGTTATTCAGTGAATCCAATGTGAACACCGCTACGGGAACATTATAATCTTTTAATAATCTATTACATATTAGGCCAACTAAACCTACCTTCATTGTTGTTTGAATACAAATTCCGACATTAGAATCAATTAAAGGCAAGCAGTTCATTGCCTCACTAGTTAATTGCTTTCTTTCTTCATTAGTCTCTTTAATCCATTCTTTTAATTTAAATATTTCACTAGGGCTATCACTTGTTAGATATTTTACTAAATGATTAATAGAAGTATCTTCATTAATGCGCCCAATTGAATTAATTTTAGGCGCAATTTCTAAGCCATAACTCTTTTCATTAATAAACTGTTTATCAAGCAATAATTTTAATGGTAAATAATGGTTTTTAGATAAAAAATCTAATGATAAACGGACAATATCGCGATTATATGCTCTCATTTCCATTAAATCTGAAACTGCCGATAAACCTGCAAGAGTAACTAAATAATCATCGTAATAATTGAGCAATGAGGCACTTACAAAAAGGGACATTACTCCACCTGAGCCAATAACATTTCCGATTTTACATATTGTTGGATGAATAATACCATACGCTTCTGGCAAAATTTTCGGAACTTCATGATGATCAATAACAATAACATCAATTCCAAGCTTTTTTGCCTCTAAAATTGCATCATTAACCGCGATGCCATTATCAACACAAATAATTAATTTATAACCCGATTTTGCTATCTTAGTAACATTTTTAATGTTAAGCCCATTTCTGTCTATATATCTAGAGGGGATATAATATGCCGCTTTATAATTTAATTTTTCAAATGTTTTTATCATTATTGATGTTGCACAAATTCCATCGCAATCATAATCACCATATACAATAACTTTTTCTTTATTTTGAATTGCCGAAAGAATACGTGAAGCAACTTTATCCATTCCTTCAATATTTTTTGGATTAAGAAGCCTGATATCTGAAATAGGCTTACTTAATTCTTTATATTCATCCAATGAAAATGAATAATACTTTAATAATTTTTCAAAAAATGTGTTCATAAATAAAAGGGCTACAAAGTAGCCCATAAATATTAATCGTTTATTCCGATAAATGTTGTTTCTTCAGGTTCGCTTGTTTTTGGTTTTCCTTGAAGTTTGATTCTATGACGTTTTGAACGATCAATTTTAATTGTAGGTAATTTAATGTGTTTGAAAACTTTTGATAATAATTCACTTGTTGGTCCAAGTAAAGTGGTAACAAGTAAAGCACTTAAAACTATTGAAAGTAACATACCAGCAAATATAACTGCAAAGTTTTTATAACCAAAACCGAAGTAGTTAATTGATATGTAGGCAATTAAGATTGATGAAATGAATAATGGAGCAGCACATAATGATGATGCTTTAATCATAATTGCATTTCTATCTTCTGGTTTTAGCTCGCCTTTTGTTTCTTTAACTAGTGACTTTTCTTTTTCAAAGAAATAGATACAAGCTAATAATGATAAGACAGTTGCTATTGGCATAACAAATGAACAAATGGCAGTTGTTTGAATTCTACAAATGACAAAGATGCCATATGTGATAAGTGTTGAAACACTTGAAGTAACTAAAGCAGCCACACCACGTGATGGACGATAACGTAATGAATAATAAATTGCTAATCCAACAATTGTGATTGAGCATGCTAATGCAACATAGCCTTGATGAGGTGTTGTAACGGTTTCATATGTAATGTATGCAACTGTATCTGTATATTCTTCGCTTGATTCGCCTTCGATATCGTATACGAGCGCATTAATTGCATCTGGAAGAGTATCAAATTCAACTTTTGCTCCTAAGATTTCAGCAGCGTATTTATCACTTGATGCAAATTCTTTATCAATAGAAGTTACAAAATAAATATATTTTGTTGTAATATCTGTTTCATAATCATATTCTTCACGATTTGTTAATGAAACTTTTTGATATGAGAGTTTCTCGCCGTTAACTAAGACATGAGATAGAACATCATTTTTAAATGATTCTTCAGTTGATAATTGAGGATCATCACTTCTAATTGATGTATAAACTTGTGTAGTATTCTTTGTTGCATTTGACACGTTTAATGGGGAACCTTTGATTGTACCGAACACTGTGATGAGTACAATTGATGCAAGAGCAACTAATGTTGTAGCAATTGCAACAGGTTTCTTTTTACTTGTGAAATTTGTGTTTTCATAAGGAGCTATATAAGTAGATTTTTCTTCTTGCATTAAGTTAGGAACTAACTTTTCATCAATATTAAGAAGTTTGTAGTTATTTTGCATTGATGTTGCATTTGTTAATAACCACATCATAATCCTAAAAACGATTTGAGTAACAAGTAATGACATAATTCCACCAAAGAATAAGAGAATTCCTAATGGTTTTAAGGCATTACCGCCAAGGAAGTAACACATAAGTCCTGCAAATGCTAAGACAACAGCAACATCAATTGAAGGAAGGTTAATCTTCTTCATTGCCTCTTGGTGTGCCTTTCTAAGAGCGCGTCCTTTATAAACCTCGTTTTTTAGTTTGTTCATGTATAAGGTGGAAATAACCAATGATGAGACTGCAACAAGAATTCCTCCAATAATTGCGGCGACGTTAAATGTTGCGCCCATTGCGAAGAAAAGTGTGTAACCTAGGAATGTACCGCCTAATGTTGAAGCGGCAATTCCAAGAGCAGCTATTCTATAGAATAAGACTAAGATTAAGAAAACAATAATAATAGCAACAAATGTTGCGATTAATGTTGTTGACATCTTAACGTTGACGCTTGTTCCGTACACTAATAAACTTTCGGCAGTAGCATCTGTAGTAATTTGGTTGTTTGTAACACCACTAGATGATTGATTAACGAATAAGTTTTCAACTGTATAATTTTTATCAGAGAATTTAAATTCAGAAGCATTAAGCATGTTTACTATGTAAGTTGCAAGTTCATTGGCTTCTCTTAATTTATCAGTATCATAGTCTGATGAGCCTTCTTTGGCATATCCACATAAGAATTGAAGTTTTGTAGGCTCTTCATCTTCTTTTAAATCGTCTGTGTACCAAATGTTATCACTCACAAATTGGAGAAGAATTTTTTGTCCTGTGATAGCTTTATCTTTTTGGGCTTTTTCATAAGTATCACCTTCTACATGATTTGCCCATAAAAAGATATCAGGATCTTTTGTTTCTTCTTCTGATTCTTCAGAGGCAGAAGCATCACGAGTTACGTGAATTGCGCTTTCTACAGTTTCCGATTCTTCTTCTGCATCTTCTTTTTGAACAGCTTCAATTAATGTTTTGACAGCGGCTGTATCACTTACAGGAATAATGACATATGGAACAATATCATCTTTACGAAGGATGTAAGCTTCTGTATCAACAAAGATTTTGTCGCCTGTGACTCTAGTTTCTTCTTCAACACCAGCAAGCGAGAAGTTCTTGCCATTAAATGCTAAATATTTAGAAATATAATTTAATTTTGATTCACTCTTAACGCTTAAAGAAACACGAATTTGATCATTTCCTTCAACTTTAACTGAATAATCTTCAATTTTGTAATTTTCAAGTCTTGCACGCATTTCAGATGCAACTTTTTCGACTACATCACCAGCTAATTCACGGTCAGGTTCTTCTGTTTCGCTAATTTTGTAGACAATTTCGTTTCCTGATGTGAATTCTCTCCCTGGCTTCATTTGAGTGAAAACAGGTGTGAATGCAATTCCCACAGATATTAAGACTGTGAGAGCCATTGAGATATAGGCGATAAATCTTCTCATAATTAATCCTCTTTTTGTATAATTACTGTAAATTATAAATTTACGTTCGCGTATAAGAATACACTACATTCGCACATAAAGCAATTAAATATGTGCGTACATACGAAATCAAAATAAAAAGTAGGAACTATGTTCCTACAATATTATTTAAACAACTTGTGATTATGATATTTTTCTAAGTGAGAAAATGCTTTGTCTGTGACAACACGTCCTCGCGGCGTTCTATTAATCATACCTATTTGTAATAGATATGGTTCATAGACATCTTCTAAATTCATAACCTCTTCACCTATAGATGAGGCAACTGTTTCTAGACCAACTGGACCCCCGCTAAATCTATCAATTATTGCTTCAAGATATTTAACATCAACATCGTCTAATCCAAGGCAATCAACTCTAAGTGCATTTAAAGCATTTAATGCATCAACAGTATCAATAGTGTCTTTACCGGAATAGTTAGCGAAGTCACGAACACGCCTAAATAGCCTATTTGCGATACGAGGAGTTCCTCTGCTTCTTTCTGCAATCAATTTGACAGCTTTTTCGTTTATTTTTGTTTTATAAACTCTTGAAGTTCTTCGAATAATATCTGATATTTCTTCAATGGTATAATAATGTAACCTTTCGGTTATACCGAAACGAGCGCGTAATGGCGCTGTTAAATCACCTGCTCTAGTCGTTGCTCCAACAAGTGTAAATGGAGGTAAATCAAAACTGATTGATATTGCTCCTCCATCACGAGGAACCATGATGGAAACTTTATAATCCTCCATTGCTGAATAAAGCACTTCTTCAACTACTTTTGGAAGGCGATGAATTTCATCAATAAAGAGAACGTCACCAGGTTCGATTTCATTTAGAATTGCAATTAAATCACCTGTCTTTTCAATCGATGGTCCTGTAACGGTTCTAAGATTAGTTCCCATCTCATTAGCAATGACACTAGCAAGTGTGGTTTTACCTAATCCTGGAGGGCCATAAAGAAGGATATGATCAAGGCTTTCATCTCTATGTTTAGCCGCGCCAATAAAAACTTCAAGGTTATGCTTTAATTCTTTTTGACCGACATACTCTTTAAGAGTTTGTGGTCTTAGACTAACCTCTTCATCATCTTTATTTCTTGCGTCTAATAATCTTGCCATCGTTACTTTTTGAGTTTACGTAATGCTTCTTTTAAAATTTGTTCATTTGTTGCATCAGGAATATTGATTGTAGATAAAACATTATCAATTTCTTTAACTTTAAATCCAATGGATTTAAGTGCATCTCTAACTTCATCATATTGATTAGGATTAGCTTCGCTTGTGGTTAATTGGCCTTTAAGATCAAGAATAATTTGAGAAGCAGCTTTACCTCCAATTCCTGGAAGTTTCTTTAAGTATGTCACATTATTCGCACTTATTGCTGCAAATAATTCTTTTGCAGTTGTTCCACTTAAAGCTCCTAAAGCAGTTCTTGGTCCTATACCTTTAACAGAAATCAATGAAGTGAATGCTTCTTTTTCTTCGATTGAACTAAAACCTGCTAAATATTGTTCATCTTCTCTAACCACATTATATAAATATATTGTTGTTTCTTTCCCTAAAGGAAAATAATCAATATGAGATACAAAAATTTGATAACCAATATTATTTACTTCAATGACAACATAATCCTTGCCAACATAAGTAATTTGACCTTTAAAACTAAAATACATAATTAGTGAAATATCATAACAAAAAAGAAAATAATGAATAGCATGATAACTGTCGATGCTAATGAAGCAATAATAGCTTTATCAATTTTCTTTTCTTTCATAAACCCTCCTAGATATTTTATCTAATAGATACTAGATATTAAATAGTTTAGTAAAAATATGAGATTAATTTCTTTTAAATGGTTCCGGGCGAGGAATTGCGATACGCTTATGTTCACTTATTTTATGTAAATGTTCTATGCGATTTTTAATATCAATAGGTACTTCTTTTCCTAATAAATAAGAATCTAAATCTTTATACAAAATTCCCATTTCTCCTTCATCTGTTTGCCCTTCGAATAATCCTGCAGAAGGAATTCTATTTGCAAGGTCATCACTTATTCCATAATACAAACATGCTTCGCGTACTTCCGCTTTTGTTAAATGAACAATTGGAAGTAAATCAACCCCTCCATCACCATATTTTGTAAAATATCCAACATAGCTTTCATCCATATTGTCAGTTCCAAGTACTAAACCGTGATGCTGTTGAGCATACGCAAATAAAGCAACCATTCTCATTCTAACCTTAAGGTTAGATTTTGTTAATCTATCAAAATCATTTCCATTAATTTCGTTTATATAGGAATCATATGTTTTTGATAAATCAACAATTTTAAAATTAAGATCAAGTTGTTTTGCCACTCTTTCAGCGTCCATTTGATCTAAAGGATTTGAATGAATTGGGAGTGAATAACAAAATAATTTATCTTTTCCGACGGCTTTTTTAGCAATAGCGGCAACTAATGAAGAGTCGACTCCACCTGATAAGCCCAAAACATAAGCTTGGCAATTCGATTTTTCAAGATATTCCTTAAGGAACCTTTCAATAACTAAACAATACTCTTTTAAATTCATATTAATCTAAATATTCAAATTCAAAGTCACATAAGAAAACAGAATCACCGCTTTCGGCTCCCTTTTCTTTAAGTGCTTCTTCTACTCCTATTTTTCGTAAATAATTTATTAATCTCATCATACCTTCATCTGTTGAAATATTAATGAGACCATATGTTCTTTCGATACTAGCGCCTTGAATGCGATAAACATGTTCTTTCTCTTTGACAATTTCAAAGATTGGTTTATTGCTTTCATGAGCATCATAAATCTTAACTTTACTTTCTGCTTCATCAAGTTGCAAAGCAAAAGGTTCGGTTTTAGATATTACCTCATAAATTTTATTAATGAGCTTATCAATACCTTCATGAGTTAATGATGATATTTGAATTATTTCAGCTTTAATATGTTTTTTAAAATCTTTAAGTTTTTCATCTGCACCTTCGCTATCCATTTTACTTGCAACAACGATTAATGGTCGTTTGTCTAAACCTAAGCCATATTCTTTAAGTTCTTTTTGAATGATATTAAAGTCATAAACTGGATTTGAATTTTCATCCATTGAAACTAGATGAACAATAACCCTACATCTTTCAAGATGACGCAAGAATGATAATCCTAGACCTTTTCCTTGATGAGCGCCTTCAATTAATCCTGGAAGATCTGCCATAACAAATGTTTCAAATTTGCTAACATTAACAACACCTAAATTTGGTTCTAATGTTGTAAATGGATAATCGGCAATTTCAGGATTGGCATTGCTAACAACACTTAAAAGTGTTGATTTGCCTGCATTTGGTAAACCGACCAATCCACAATCTGCTAATAATTTTAATTCTAAAATAAGACGCTTTGTCTCGCCCGGTAAGCCGTTTTCAGCAATTTTAGGAACTCTATTGCGATCTGATTTAAAGGCAGCATTGCCCCTTCCACCACGGCCGCCTTTAGCGACGACAACGGTTTGACCATCTTTTGATAAGTCTGCGATTAATGAATTATCTTTTTCTAAGTACACTACTGTACCTAAAGGAACATCAATAATTACATCATCTGCACCTCTACCATATTTATTCTTTGTTAGGCCTTTTCCGCCATCCGGTCCGATAAAAACTTTTGAGTGCCTAAAGTTATATAGAGTATTTATTGATTTATTAGCACGAAAAATAATTGATGCACCACGTCCACCATTACCCCCACTAGGTCCGCCTTTTGGCATGTATTTTTCGTGAAGGAAGGCAATCATACCATCTCCGCCTTTTCCTGATCTAACTTCAACAATAGCTCTATCTATAAACATAACTTTATTATACTAACTTTATTATAAAAATAAAAGAGCCCTAATATAGAGCTCTTTAATTAATGTGCTTATTTTGCGTAAACGCTTGCACGAGTTTTGTTTTTACCAACTCTTTCGAATTTGACTATACCGTCAATTGTTGCGAATATTGTGTCATCTCCACCGCGACGAGTGTTAACTCCTGGAAGAATTTTGGTTCCTCTTTGGCGATAGATGATGCTACCAGCTGTACAGAATTGACCATCAGACAACTTAGCACCAAGACGCTTTGATTCGCTATCACGGCCGTTCTTTGTAGAACCAACGCCTTTTTTACTAGCGAAGAATTGTAAATTTAATTTAAATAACATTTTAGCATCCTTTCTCGACTATCTTGATGTATTCAGATGCACTTTCTTCAATTGATTTTAATTGAATCATAATTGTGTCTAATACTTGATAATCGTGTGTTGAGACGCCACTATTTGCTTCGACACTAAGTAGACCCTTTTCTTCATCAGATTTAATTGTAAATGCAGAAGCATTTTCTAAAGCATTTAATCCTCCGAATGTTACAGCACTAACTGCACTGCAAACTAGATCTTCGCCATGTGGAGCACTATTAGCGTGTCCCTTTACGGTTAGACTTATAATCTTTCCGCTTTCTCTTTGGCATTCAATGCGAATCATATTAGGCATTGATGCTTTCGATAACTAAGCAAGTGTATGGTTGTCTATGACCAATTGTCTTACGTTCGTTATGTTTGGCTTTGTATTTGTAGATGCGAATTTTTTTGCTTAAACCATTTTTGACAACTTTAGCATTAACCTTTGCACCTTCAACATATGGTGTACCAACTTTTAATGATTCACCGCCGACGAGCAAGACTTTTTCAAAAACGTATTTTGCGTTTTCTTTAACGTCTAACTTTTCAACGAAAATCTTTTGTCCAACTTCAACGCGGACTTGCTTTCCACCAGTTTCGATTATAGCGTACATATACTACCTCCTATATCTCACTAAGGACTCGCTATTAAGGTCTATTACAAAGTAATATGTTGATGAACCTTTTCTATGCGGTTGTAGCTCGTGAGGCGACAACGTTTAATATTATAATTACTTTATTAATTTTTACAACATTAAAATTATATTTTGTTAATCAAACTATTCATAAATGAATAATATCCATCTTTATAAATTATGATGTGATCGAATAGCTTTATTCCTAAAATTTTAGCCTTCTTTATGATTAAAGCAGTTGTTTTTATGTCATCTTCACTTGGCATGCTTATTTCTGATGGATGATTATGAATTAACGCAAAATATTTAGCTCGTATCTGCACTAATTCATAAAAAACATCTTTAATATCAATATGAACACTTGAATTCAGTGATTTATAGAGAACTTTTTCTTTCAAAATACGTCCTTTTTTATCAAGCATTAAAACTATAAAAATTTCTTGATTTTCATTTTCCAAATATTTGTAAATTTGATATAAATTTTCTGATGTTTTTATTACATTTGAAGAATTATATTTGCATGTTAATAATCGGCGATGTAGTTCAAACGATGCAGTTAATTTAATTGCACTTATTTGGCTTAAGCCAAATTCGTTTTGCAATAAAACTACATTAGATCCAACCAATCCTGTTAAAGATTTATAGGAGATTAATAAACTATTTGCTATTTCCAAAGCCGATTTATTTTTAACTCCACTGCCTATCAATATGGCAAGTAATTCATTATCTGATAATGATTCAAAACCAAATTTCAATGCTTTTTCTCTTGGGCGCTCATTTAAGGGAATATCTTTGATTTTCATTTCCAGGAAAATTTCCATCCTCCTGGTATAGTTGTTGATCCTGTATTTGAAAGGAATAACTTATAGACAACAACCGCTGCAATTGCAATCGCACAAATTGCCATAATTGCAGTTAATGTAATTGCTTCTCCACAATAAATTTCGTTGCACTCTTTTATAGTTAATTTTTGTTTCATGTTTTTGCCTCCATTATCTAGTAGGAGAATTTAAACATAAAATGCTAAAAATAAAAAAAGGAAGCATAGCTTCCTATTTTCATCAATAAGTGAATTACTTATTTTCGATTTTTAGAATTTCAACTTTATATTCGTTTTGAACTTTAACAACACAGATGTCACCGACATGTTTTCCGACAATAGCCTTACCAAGTGGTGAAATATTTGAAATTAAACCTTTAACTGGATTAGCTTCAATTGTGCCGACGATTGAATAAGAAACTAAAGAATTATCACTTAAATCTTTTAATTCGACTTTTGAACCAAGTGATACGATTTTTGAATTTTTCTTTTCATCGATAATCTTTGCATTAGCAAAAATGTTTTCAAGTTGTTTAATTCTTCCTTCGATTTCTGCTTGTTTATTTCTTGCTGCGTCAAAATCGGCATTTTCACTTAAGTCGCCTTGGGCTCTAGCAGCATTTAAATCTTCTAATACTTGTGGACGCTCAACATCAATAAGATGACGGTACTCGGCTTCTAATTTAGCCTTTCCCTCTTTGGTTAATTCAATAATTTCGTTGGCCATAATAATGTCCTCCTAAAATGTACTTAATGAGTTTATAACAAAGTTGGTTATAAAACAAACTTTATTTTTTAGCCTCGCTAATCTTTGGGTCTTCCATAAAAGCATTAAATACTTCTTCGACCTCTTCATATTCATCATCATCTTCGATTTCATTTAATGATTTTGATTGTTCATCATAAATAAATGCCATAACATTATCTTCATCGCCTTTCTCATAAAGAAAAACATATGATTTACCACGTTCTTCATTTTCATAAGTAAAAAGAATGTTCATGACTTTTTCTTCACCGTTTTCATCGGTGATAATCATTTCATTTTCTAATAATTCAACGCCCATTTTATTTTTCCTTTCTTGTTGCCATGTATGATTCTAAAATCACAACTGCAGACATTTTATCAATTACTTGTTTTCGTTTATTTCTAGATAAATCAGCCTCAAGTAAACGATTATTCGCAATAATAGTTGTCATTCTTTCATCCACCATTACTATTTTTAAGTTTAGATTTTCTTTCAACAAATCATCTTTAAATCGTAAGCATGATTCCGCACGAGGAGACATTTCTCCAGACATATGTAAAGGTAATCCTAAAGCAATTTCCTCAATACCTTCTTTTTTTAGAATTTCAACAACGTGTTCACGAGCTTTTTTATAGTTTCCAAATTCAAAAACAAAATTCTCATAACCGTGTGCAGCGATTCCTAAGGAATCAGAAATCGCTATTCCGAGTGTTTTTGTGCCTAAATCTAGCCCTAAAATCTTTTTCACTTAATAAGTCCTTTAATAACATCAAATGCTTTGTTTAATGAGGATTTATCTTTTCCTCTACCATTAGCCATATTCGGTCTACCGCCACCAGAACCGCCAAGAACAGCAGTAAATTGTTTAACTAAATCACCAGCTTTGTTATTGCTAAGAGCTTTGCCGTTTACAAATATACTGACTGGTAAATCATTATTATTTCCACCAACAAGAACAATGATTGAATCTGGTTCAATATTCTTCAGAATATCTCCAACTTTATTAATCGCGTTAATCGAAAATCCTTCAATATAACTTTCGATATATTTATATCCCTTTAATTGTGTAAACGAAGATGCTAATGAATTGCCTGTTACTTGAGCAATTTTGTCCATTAATTGATCGTTTTTCTTTTTTAATTCATTTTTTTCGTTAAGTGACGCAATGAGTCTATCTTTAACTTCACTTATTGATGAAGCTTGTAATATATCACGGGATTGATTGAGAATTTCTTCTCTATCTTTTAATAATTTATACGCGCCTAATGAAGAACGGCCTTGAATACGTCTAACTCCTGAAGCGACAGATTCTTCACTTTCGATGACGAATATTCCAATATCTTTTGTATTTGATACATGACATCCACCACAGAATTCTATTGATTCTTCTCCAAATGCAACAACCCTAACATTATCACCATATTTTTCAGAGAAGAATGCTTTTGCACCTAACTTATTAGCTTCTTCTATTGGAAGAACTCTAATATTTGAAGGAATTGCTAAAGCAATTAATCTATTGACTTCGTATTCAATTTCTTTTAATTGAGATTCACTAATTTTTTCAAAATGCGTAAAGTCGAATCTCATATAGTCCGAACAAACAAACGAACCCATTTGTTTAATATGGTCACCTAAAACTCTTTCTAATGCTGTTTGCAATAAGTGAGTAGCAGAGTGATTACGTTTAATAAATTCTCTATCTTCGTGATCGACTTCTAATAGAAATTCATCGCCAACGCTTATTTCTCCCTTAACAATTTTTACATAGTGTAGATTTTCTTTGTTAGGAGCTTTTTGAACATTATAAACTTCCGCAAATGTTGATTTGTTTGAAATTTTACCATGATCAGCGACTTCGCCTCCACTTTCTGCGTAGAACGTTGTCTTATTAAAGACAACTTCGCCTTCGTCTACTAATTTATCAACTTTAACTCCATCTTTGAATAAACCAATGACTTTGGATGTAATTGGAGTGTCATCATAATCAAATTCACTAGGAAGATTGAAATCTAATAAATCTTTAGATTGCTTATGCATGCTTTGTTCACCGCTTCTAGCGTTTCTAGCACGTTCTTTTTGTTCTTCCATTTCTTTATTGAATCCTTCTTCATCAACTTTAACGTCATTTTCGTGACAAATATCTTTAGTTAAATCTAGTGGAAATCCAAATGTATCGTACAATCTAAATGCATCTTTACCCGATAATTCTTTCTTGTTTAAAATCATTTCACGAAGAATAATCTCACCACTTGATAGAGTTTTAATAAATTTTTCTTCTTCAGATTTTAAAATTGAAGATATTTCATTGCTTTTTGCAGCAAGTTCAGGATAAAAATCTTTATATTTATCAACAACAACAGGCACTAATGTGTATAAGAATGGCTTATTAATACCAATTTTTTTAGCAAATCTCATTGCTCTACGAACAAGTCTGCGTAGGACATAGCCGCGCCCCTCATTAGAGAAAACTTCGCCATCTCCTAATGCGAATGTAACTGCACGAATATGATCAGCAATAACTCTATATGCGATTAAGTTTTCGCCTTCATAAGGAACATTTGCTAGTTTTTCAACTGCATTAATAATCGGCATAAATAAATCTGTTTCAAAGTTCGATGGTGTCTCTTGTAAAACTGAAGTGATTCTTTCTAAACCTGCACCAGTATCGATATTTTTACTTGGTAATTCTTTATATTCACTACGTGGTGTTCCTGGAACAGCGTTATATTGAGAAAAAACAATGCCCCAAATTTCAATGTATCTATCATTTTCGATTTCTTCTCTAAGAAGTTTATCTCCTAAATGATTAGGATCATATTTTTCGCCTCTATCAAAAAAGACCTCAGTATTAGGTCCAGCTGGACCTTCGCCAATTTCCCAATAGTTTCCTTCAAGCGGAATTAGATGACTTTCTTCTACTCCTTGAGCAGCCCATAAATCATGTGATTCTTTATCACTTGGGTTATATGTCATATAGAGTTTATCTTTTGGCATAGCAAAGTATTTCTCACTTGTGAGAATTTCATACGCCCACGCAATAACTTCTTTTCTAAAATAATCACCAATTGAAAAGTTTCCTAACATTTCAAAAAATGTATGGTGACGTGATGTATAACCAACATTGTCCATATCGTTAGTACGAATAGATTTTTGAACGTTAGTAATTCTCCTTGATGGAGGTATTTCACTACCATCCATATATTTCTTTAATGCAGCAACGCCAGAATTAATCCATAAAAGTGATGGATCTTTATAAGGGATTAATGATGCGCCTTTTTCAACGTGGTGTCCTTTACTCTTAAAAAAATCTAACCACATTAATCTAACTTCTTGTCCTGTTAACTTTTTCATAATTAACCTCCAATTAAAATAAAAAAAGTATGCCCAAGGAACGACAAATCGCGGTACCATCCTTGTTCAATACTTTGTATTGCACTTAATTATATGTCTTTAACGCAGAACTACGACGACTTTCATCGTCTCCAAAGGAGTGGCATAGTTTCCTTTATCGGAGCAAATAAAATATATCACATTAATGTTTTTTAGAAAACATAAAAATAAATTTATATACAAACGTTCTTCTTTTTTGTATGATATTGAATATAAGAGTTTACTTATGAACAAATTAGCAAGTTTCAACTTTTATTTTTATTACTACTACTTAATGTAGTTTGTTTCTTGCTGTCTAAAAAGGTGGGAGACAATGTTGAACACCTTGCTAAAAATAGCCCGGTGTTCGCCGGGATTATTTTTATTTAAGGAGAAAGATTATGAATAAAGCCAAACTAATTCCAATTTTTGCCGCATCATTAATGATGTCTATATTAACAGGATGCGATAATACATATAAAATCGGCATCCTTTTGCCAGTTGAACATGATGCTTTAAGCGCTTGTCAAAAAGGATTTGTTGAAGGATTAAAACAATCCGGTTTAATTGAGAATAAAGATTTTAAGATTGTTTTAAGAAACGCTGGAGGTAAAAATACCGACTTAGTTAGCTATGCTAAAGATTTGATTTCATCAACTAATATGACATTTGGATTAGGTACTGATGCTGCTCAAATGCTTAAATCTTCTGCTATTGATAAGGGTAGTATAAAACCAGTGCTATTTTCTGCTGTTACAGATCCAGTCGCTTCATCGCTTGTTGAATCATTAGATAATGGTAAAGGTTTTGTTACTGGCTCTAGTGATGCACAACCTATCAATGATCAAATTAATTTGGTGAAAGAAATAATTCCAGATGCCGATAAAATCGGTATTATTTACACTCAAACAGAAGAAAATTCCAAAGTTCAAGCAAATCAAGCAAAAAAAGCTATTGAAGATGCAGGAATGAGCGCTGAAATTAAAACAGTTACAGGTCCTGGCGATATTAGTGCTACGGCTCTTGCTCTAGCATCAATAGAAGGAATCGACGCAATATACATTCCAACTGATAATAATATCGCTGCTAATATGAATGCGATTAAACAAAGCGCAAATTCAAAAAATGTTTTAGTTATTGCTAGCGAAGATAATATGCTTAAAAATGGCGGACATGTGACTTTATCTATAGATTATGCTGATTTAGGTAAAATTACAGGCAAAATGGCTGCTCAGATTATTATGGGCGAAAAACAACCTAATGAACTTCCGATTCATGTTATGTCAAAAGAAGATTGTAAATATTTCTATTCTTCACAAAATTTATCAGGAACTTCTATTTCACTTCCTCAATCTTTTTTAGATAAGGCAACAGATATTTCTAAATAATTATGGAATTCGTCGACATTTTATTAAATATATTATCAAGTGGTCTTCCTTGTGCTTTACTTGCGCTTGGTATCTTTTTAACCTATAGATTACTTGATTTTTCTGATTTAACTGCTGAAGGTAGCTTTCTTGTCGGCGCAGCGATAACAGGTGTTTTAATTTTTAATGGAGCAAATCCTTGGATTGCGACATTAATATCTATTATCGGTGGCGCATTATGTGGTTTGATAACAGGGTGTTTAAATAGATTTTTGAAAATCCCGAAATTATTAAGTGGAATAATTACCATGACAGCATCAACATCAATTGTAATGATGATTATGGGTATGCAAAGTGGAAACGCTAATTTCTTCGCATCGCAAGTATCATTTACGAATATAACTCATGGAGGCAATCAACAAACTATTTATTCCATGCTTTTCCCATGGCAAAACATTAACGATCAATGGCTAGTAATTTCTCCTTGGGGAGATGCTATTAAAGTTATTGTTATGCTTGTGGTAGTTTTAGTCGCAATGGCCATTATATATTTCTTTTTCGGAACAGAATATGGCATGGCAATTAGAGCAACCGGAATGAATGAAAAGATGGCTAAATCTCAAGGCATAAATGTTGACGTTTCCACAATCGTATGTGTTAGCATTGCAAATGCATTAATTGGATTAGCAGGTTCGCTATACGCGCAAGATGTTAAAACAGTTTCAACTGTTTCTGCAACTGGATATTTAGTTGTTGGTTTGGCATCTATTCTTATTGGCGAAGCAATATTTGGAAAGCGTTCTTTTAAGAACTGGATTATTTCTGTCGCGCTTGGTTCAATTATTTACTACATTATTATTACAGTTGCTACAAGACTTGGTTTACCAACAGAGCTTAAGAGTTTGCTTTACGCTATTTTAATTACATTCGCATTATGCCTTCCTTTAATAAAAGATGGATTTAAGAAAATGTTTAAATCTAGAAAGGTGGGTATTTAAAATGATTGAATTGCGCAATATAACAAAAACATTTAATTTAACTGGAAATAAAGATGACCAAAGAATTGCTCTTGATCATGTTAATTTAAGAATTAATGATGGCGAATTTGTGACAATTATCGGTTCAAACGGATCTGGTAAATCAACATCTATCAATATCATTTGTGGCTCTTTAACGCCTAATGACGGCAAAGTCATTTTAAGCGGAATGGATATCACAAAAATTAAAGAGCACAAACGCGCTAAATATTTTGGCAGAGTATTCCAAGATCCAATGATGGGAACAACTGCTGAGATGTCATGTTTAGAAAATCTTGAACTAGCATATAGAAGAGGTAAAAACCATTCTCCAATTAAATGGGGCTTTTCATCAAATATTGTTAAACGTTATTTTATAAACCTACTCGAAGAATTTGATTTAGGACTTGAAACGAGATTGAATCAAAAGGTGGGCGTTATGAGCGGAGGACAACGTCAAGCATTAACATTGTTAATGGCGGCAACTGACCCTAGACTCGACACTAAAAGAGAGTTCATCAAAATGTATCTAGATATTCGCTCTGGCATACTTCGCTTAAAAAAGGATGACGCTAAAGAAAAAGACAATAAAGAACTAGTTAAATCTATAAATCTAGATCTAAAAACTTTATATAAAATAGGTCGCGAATCAGCTTCTAAATACTATGATGAGCATAAAGCTATTTATGAGACTAAAATCACAGAAATCAAATCAAAAACATTATCTAATGAAGATAAAGAAAAAGAATTGCTCGATGCTTATATTGAATTTTCTAATTCACTTCATGAATTTAATCAAGATAGAAGAATTTTACTTCTTGATGAGCATACAGCCGCATTAGATCCTAAAACTGCTAATAAAGTTCTTTCTTTAACAGATAAAATTGTTCGTGAAAAGAAACTCACCACTCTTATGGTTACTCATAATATGAAAGATGCATTAACTTATGGCGACAGACTTATAATGTTTCATAACGGACATATCATCCACGATTTCTCTAAGGAAGAGAAAGCAAAATTGACTACTGCAGATTTATTAAATTTCTTCGATAAAGCAGATCGTGAAATTCTTAATAAATAATTATTTATCATGAAATTGTTAAAAATAATGATAAAACTTTCTTATATTGTCCAAAAATAGAGATAAATTATAAAGTTTAAACTTTTTCGT
>CAVIPD010000027.1:29757-31242 GCA_963644775.1 bacterium
ATATATTGAAAATCTAATATAATTTTTTAAAATTAAATTGCTAGTAAAGGAGAAATTATTATGTGTTTATTTAATAAAAAACAATTACTTAAAGTTATCGAATGGGAAGATAACTCTTTAGACACAATTGTCTATCGTTACCCATTAACGGACCGTGATGAAATCATGAATAGCTCAACATTAGTGGTTCGCCCATCGCAAGTTGCTATGTTTATTCATAAAGGTCAAATCGCTGATATTTTTGCACCTGGAACATATAAATTAAGCACAGAAAATGTTCCAATTATCACAAAACTTTTGGCACTTCCATATGGATTTGATTCTCCAATTAAAGCAGAAATTTACTTTGTAAATACAAAGCAAATGACTGGTTTAAAATGGGGTACTCAAAATCCTATTATGATGAGAGACAACGACTTTGGTACAGTCCGCATTAGAGCGTTTGGCGTTTTCTCATATAAAGTTGAAGATCCTAAGAAATTCATGGAAGAAATGTTTGGCACAAACGCATTATATAAATCTAGCGAAGTCAACAATCAAGTTAAACCACTTGTTTTGCAAGCTTTTGCTGATGCAGTTGCTGAAAGCAAAATCTCCGCTTTAGACTTAGCTGCAAACTATCGTGAATTTTCAGATACAATCATTCAAACATCACAAGATGATTTCGCTAAATTTGGTTTAAAGCTATGCACAATGGTGATTGAAAATATTTCTCTTCCTGAAGAAGTTGAAAAAGCTCTTGATGAAAGAAGTAAACTTGGTATTTTATCTGATAAGATGGGTACATACACTCAATACCAAGCCGCTAACGCAATGCGTGATGCAGCAAACAATCCTAATGGTAGCAATTTTGCCGCCATGGGTGTTGGCATTGGTGCCGGTGTAGGAATTGGTAATACAATGGGCCAAGCCTTAGCTTCTGTTAAAGATGCTCCAAAAAAAGATCCTAAAGAATCTAGTACAAAGAAATGTCCTAAATGCGGAGCTACATTATCAATTAATGCAAAATTCTGTCCAGAATGTGGAGAGGCTCAACCAGTAAATAAATTTTGTCCAAATTGTGGCACTAAAGTTGCTCCTGGTGCTAAATTCTGTCCAGAATGCGGAAACAAATTATAATGTCTGACGAAATCAAAGAAAGAACTCTTGAAACTAAAGCAAGTAACGCCAAATGCAAAAATTGTGGCGGTAATCTAATATTTGATCCAAAGTCTCTAAACCTTGTTTGTCTAAATTGTAATAGTCAATTAGATTTCGATAAGGTGATCGAAGATAAGAAGCACCCTATCATAAATGGTCACATTAATGATGACAAAACTACAAGAGACTCTTGGGCAAAAGAAATGAAAATTGTTAAATGCCAAACTTGTGGCGCAGAAATTATGCTTTTAGGTTCAGAAATATCGACTGTTTGTCCTTATTGTGGAAGTGATTATGTCGCAGAAGAAAGTTGTCTTCCAGGTTTAAAACCTGATAATCTTATTC
>CAVIPD010000028.1:0-2820 GCA_963644775.1 bacterium
CATATGTAGATTATATATTTTATTTGCAAAAGATATTCTTTTGTAAAATTTTCATTATAATAAAGGTATGTTAAAACTCTATATTCCATATGCTCATGCTAATAATATATTCGATATAGATATTGCCTTCTATAAAAAACACAATGTCAAATTTTTGCTTGTTGATTTAGATAATACTCTAGATTCATATAAGAGTAAACTCCCTTCAAATAGAGTCTTTCTTTTAAAAAAAGAACTATATGAAAATAATATCGAAATGTATATTGTATCGAATAATACTGGAAAACGTGTAAGTGCATATGCAGATGCGCTTAAAGTTCCTTATGTTAATTCAATTGGCAAACCATTTGCACACGGAATAAACAATTTTCTTAAATCAAAAAACATTAATAAAAATGATGTAATGTTAATAGGGGATCAGTTAATGACTGATATAGCGGCAGCTAATCGTGCTAAAATTAAATCGATATATGTTGAAAAATTAGTCAAAGAAGATCAACCCACCACAAGATTCAATCGAATATTTGAAAAACCAATAAAAAGAATGCTAATTAGAAAACATCGTTTAATAGATTGGAAGGAGAGATAAAATGGCAGAAATTAATAAAGTAAGAAGATGTTACAACTGTGGAGTAATTCTTCAAAGCGAACATCCTTCAAAAGAAGGATATGTAAAAAAAGAAACATTAGAAAACGCAACTCAAAATTTTCTATTTTGTGATAAATGTTTCGAACTAGAAAGATTTAAAAAAAGAAGAAATGAGCCGTTGCTTGATCCTGATTTTTTAACACTGTTAGAGGATGCTAAGAAAAAAAGCGCTTTAATAGTTTATGTTGTTAACCTTTTTTCTTTTGAAGCAGCCTTTAGTCATCAAATTAATGAAATTCTTGAAGGTATGAATATTCTTGTTATTGGAAATAAGTTTGATTTACTTCCTACTAATACAAGTCAATCATTAATAAAAGAGTATGTTGCGCATCGCTTTAGAGCGGCCGGTTTAACTATTCAAGCTGATAATGTTATGCTTGCTAACGCATTTGACGACGAAACATCTCGCGAAATTATGACTCGTATATATGAGATGAAAGATGGTAAAGACGTTTATTTGGTTGGTAGTCAATTATCTGGCAAATCAACATTACTATCATCATTTTTAAGAGTTTTTAACAACCTTTCCAAAGGAAATATTATTACTGAACCATATAAAAACACAAATCTTAGTGTTATGAGAATACCTTTAAGTGCAAAAACTAATTTATATAATACACCAGGCATTTCTCTAGATAACTCTATTCTTTATAATCTTGATAAAGCCACAATGCGTAAAATTTATCTATTAAAACCAGCAAAAGCTCGCGAAGTTACTTTATCTCCTAAACAGTGCTTCTTTGTTGGCGGCATGGCTATTATTGAACTCGTTAGTGGAAAGAAAACAACATTTTCATGTTATTTTCATGAACACATCAAATTTAAAAGGCATCACATTAAAGACGCTAAACCTATTGATGAGAAGTTTGTAAGATTAATTAACAAGAAATCATTAGAACCTACATTATCTTATATTAAATCTGTCAAAGATCTTGATGTTTATGATGTGGTAGTGACTGAATCAAATCAACGCGATATTGGCATTTTAGGTTTAGGATGGGTTTCATTCGAAGCTAACAAACAATCAATTAGAATTTATGTTCCAAAGAATGTCTCAATGTATCATTCGCGTTCAAAAATTCTTCTAAAGAAAAAAGATTAATATGAATTACATTTTATTTGGTGGAACATTTGATCCTATTCACAACGGACATATTAGAATCGCGTGTGCAGCATCTTTAAAGTTA
Source organism: bacterium (assembly GCA_963644775.1). GTDB lineage: Bacteria > Bacillota_I > Bacilli_A > RFN20 > CAG-826 > Fiminaster. The sequence continues at coordinate 1,837 of CAVIPD010000028.1, forward strand.
AATGCTGATGTTATTTTTATTCCTGCTAGATCTCCTAGATGGAAAACTCCTTTAACAACTGTAAAAGACCGTTTAGCAATGTTAAAACTAGCATTAAAACAATGTCCAACAGGAACAACAATTTCTGATTTTGAACTTAAAAGCAACTCTGATATTAATTACACAATTGATACGGTTCGCCATTTTAAGAATAAATATCCAAATGATAAACTTTATTTACTCATTGGTGCGGATCAAGTTAATCGATTTTCTGAATGGAAAAACGCTGAAGAAATAGCTGAACTTGTTCAAATCGCATTTGTTGCGCGACCAAATATAGAACTAAATAAACAAGTTATTAAAACTTATCACATGATGGATTTAAGTTTCTTGGAAAGTGGTGATGTTAGCTCAACAGGTTTTAGAGATATGGAATCCATTGATATTCCTGAAAAAGTTCTTAGATTTATTGAAAAACATAAATTATATTTCTTTTCTAAATTAGAAAAGATTCTACCTTCTGAGCGTTTAGAACATTGCATTCAAGTTGCTAATTTATCGCTTAAGATTGCTAGAGCAAATAAAATGCCTAATCTTGAGAAATATTATTTTGCAGGTTTGCTTCATGATGTTGGCAAAACCTATCGCTCAGATGATGAGAAAATGATTTCAATTATGAAAAAGCATTATCCTCAATATTTGAAGATGCCAGCATTTGCGTATCATCAATTTGTTGGAGAATATCTTGCCAAAAAGATGTTTAGTGTTAAAGATAAAGACATTCTTCAAGCAATTGAGTTTCATTGCACGGGCAATGCGAATATGTCTCCGCTAGCGATGGTTGTATATACAAGCGATAAAATTGAACCTACGCGAGGTTTCGATTCAAGGTGGCTTATCAATTCGAGCCTTGCTTATTATAAGAAAGGATTCATTGATACGCTTATCGACAATAAAAAATATTTGTTAGCGCATAACAAAGACATCACGAACGAATTAACAGAC
>CAVIPD010000028.1:2935-11428 GCA_963644775.1 bacterium
ACAATTAAAGTCTCTAGTTGAGTTACTTGAAGATGAATCAGAGAAGAATAAAATGGACATTGGACATATTGAAGGAAAGGCCGAATCAGGATGGATTTTGATAGACGCTCACCATGTCATAATTAATGTCTTTACAAAAGAAGAAAGAGATAGAATTAGTCTCGACGAACTTCTTAAAAAATAAATAAAAGTAGACGTGCTAGTGATTCGGCACGTTTTCATAAAAATAGACAACTTCGCATAATGAATATTATGTTAATCAAAATATAGTTTTATATATAATATAAAGAATTAGAAAATTTGCACAATTTTTAATTTTTAATTTTAGTTCATGTGATCAAATCAGTGGAGTTATCCACCAAAAAACTGTGAACAAAAACTACTAATTTGTTACTAAGAACGGTTCACTACCATCATTACTTCTTATTAAATTTTATATTTCTTATGGAAGCTTTCTTATATAATTATTTCAATGAAAATCGAAGCCACGAATATCTATGTAATGCTCACTATATTCTTTGCAACAATGCCAAGATTTTTTTACTTTCTAATTGTTAATAAACGCCGCTACCCTGATACCTTATTTAGAGGAAAATATTTGTTATTTGAGATACTAGCTATATCTAGTGCAACCGGGGCATTAGTCTTTGCACTATTATTCTCTAACAATTTCTTTTATGTCGGTATTTTCTTATCTTGGGCTGCTATTAGCGGAATCCTACTTTGTCTATATTTTACTCTTTGGGTTTTATTCTGGATGCATGGTTATGAAGCACGTTATCAATTTAATAAAGTTATTGTTCCAGCGCCAATGAGCATTATTTCAAGTATGATCATTTTTCTTTCTGGGCTTATGACTCTTAATTATTATGTAATAGGTTTTTCAATCTCTTATGGGCTATTTTCATACCTATGGAATTATCAAGGTTATAGGTTGACAAAGCCCTTTATCCCAGATGACATGCCTATTAGGGAGCCAGAAGATTAAAAAAGTCGTCCTTATGTGACGACTCTATTTTTGAGTTTGCTTTTTGTATTTCTTTTTAAGAAAGTACATTCCTATATCGATTATTCCAATGATAACAATTGCAATCAATGAATACGCTAGAACGCTTGTCATATCAGCTATAGTCGATGCATCTCTAATTAGTTTGCCTAATCCGTAAGCAGAATCACTACCGGCTAATATTTCGCTCATAATAGCGACTTTCATGCCTAAACCAACACTAGAAACTAAGCCTAATAGGATATAGCTTTCAGATAAAGGTAAATATATTTTGAATACTGCTTTTGCCTTATGCGTTCCATCAATACGTAAAGCGTCGATTATTGATTTGTCAATATTTGTCATTCCGGAAACCACGGATTCATAAAGAATTGGGAATGTAATTAGGAAAACAATAATAACCGGGGCAAACATTGGCTTTAATAAAGCGATTATGATAAAAACAACAGCGGCAGTAGGAATCGTTCTAAAAACGGTTATAAACGGCTTCATAAACGATCTAAAAGATTCATTGAGTCCGCCAAATATACCTAAAAGCATTCCAAAGAGAAATCCTAAGGCAATTGAGATTAATAATCTTAGTAATGTTCCACCGATTGCGCTATAAGTATCACTCTTTCCTAAATAAGATGTAAATTGAGGAAATACAATCTCAGGCCCAGGGAACAATGATGAATTTACAAAGTAAGAGATTAACCACCATAAAAAAATAAAGGCTCCAATGCCAATAATTGTCCATATTGGAACCTTGTATTTTTTATATGTTGATTGAAGTTTACTCATAATGTAACGAAATATTCTTCTGGAACAGAACCTTGACCTAACGATGTAAGGAATTGATTTACATCAATAGTTTCGTCTTTGTTAACTAATCCAAATCCGTTACGATTATCTTTTTGAACAAGTGAAACGATATTAGAATTAAATCCATAATATTTAACTTGTTCTTCTAAACTTCTAGATGCGTCCATTGTTTTTTTAACACTAGCAGGATCATTTATAGCTAAGTTAATAGATTCATCAATTAAATTGATGTATTTCTTTATTTCAGCTCTTTTTGTTTCAAGTGAAGTTTTATTTACGAAAATACCAGCTTGAGCTAAACCATCTTGACCAGAAAATGCTTTCCACTCCGAACGGATGTTTTTAACTATGTTAACTTTGCCGTATGTGTCACATGTTTTATCATTTAATGCAGTTGTAAGTGATGGCTCTGCAATGAAGACATAGTCAACATCACCACCGCCATATTTACCACTTTTTAGAACAGCTAAAGCGTCAGTAACACTATTAACATAGTGTGCAGTGTTTTCAATGTGCCAATAATCTGAACATAATTTGGAATAGACTAAATCAGGAATAAGATTTTGTCCAAATGAAACAACAACATCATCGTTACCTGGTAATGGATAAGTTCCATCAGCATTTTGGGTTAATCCAATTCCTGCAAGATAGAAGTTACCACCAGTAATGATTTTTGCTAAAGCATAATTGGCTTTATTTTTGACACAACTTTTAAGTCCGTTAACTGAATCAAAAACGACCATATCATATTCATTCTTTTGAAGTTCAGCTAAAACAGTTGTAGGTTCACCTCTAAATTCAATCTCTTCAGCAGAGGTATTATAAAAGGCTAACGCTGGAGCTCCTTTTGGACAAACACATGTGATCTTTGCGCTTGTTCCACTACAGCTCGATAATGATATTGCCAAAATTGGCAAATATATGATTTTCTTAATCAACGAGTAATTCATTTATTGGTTCTCCAATTTCGTTATCAGATTTCTTTAAATTAAAGTTTTTGAGAATGGTTCCGCCTATATCTGCAAAAGTATTTCTCTCATCAAGATAACGACCATGTTTGAAAGATTTTGAATAAACTAATAGAGGGACTTTCTCTCTTGTATGATCGGTTCCAGTATGAGTTGGATCATTGCCGTGATCGGCTGTGACCATTAATAAGTCGTCATCATGTAATACATTGATGAGTTCGCCTAAACGAACATCAAATTCTTCGAGTGCTTTACCATATCCAAGAGGATTTCTTCTATGGCCATATTCTGAGTCGAATTCGACTAAATTGACATAGCATAAACCTTCGAAATCATGGTTCTTGGCTTCATCAATTGTTTTATCCATGCCGTCCATATTGCTAACTGTTTTTTGAGTTTTAACAACACCAACTTGGTTAAAGATATCACCAATCTTACCAACACAACTAACCATATAATGGTTATCTTGCAATATATTCATAACTGTTGTTCCTGTTGGGCTAACAGCAATATCATGTCTATTAGGAGTGCGCTTGAATGTTGTAGCCGAATCACCAATAAATGGACGAGCAATAATTCTTCCGACAAAGTATTCTGGCCTCATGCATAACTCACGAGCAATATCACAACATCTATAAAGTTCTTTAACTCCAGTTGTTTCTTCATGTGCAGCAATTTGAAGCACGCTATCGGCGGATGTATAGACGATGAGTGAATTATCGCGTTTTTGTTCTTCGCCTAATTCTTTTAGAATCTCTGTTCCGCTTGCTGCTTTATTACCAATAACTTTGTGTCCAGTTTTTTCTTCAAGTTCTTTTATTAAACTTTCTGGAAAACCTGTATCGGTAAATGTTTGGAATGGTTTTGTAGTATAAATTCCCATCATTTCCCAGTGACCAGTCATTGTGTCTTTTCCAGCACTAGCTTCTTTCAATCTCATGCAATAAGCATGTGGGTGCGAAACTTTACTTGTTCCAAGTATTGGTGCTAAATCACCTAGACCCAATGAGTTCATTACTGGAACATTAAGACCACCACATTTCTCTGCAGTGTGAACGAAAGTATTTGTTCCGGCATCACCAAATTTAGCAGCATCTGGCATTTCACCGATGCCAACTGAATCTGTGACGATTACGAATATTCTTTTAAATTTCATTTCAGTATTCTCCTCTGATCGATAATTATATTATCCTATTTTCGTTTTACATACAAATCATACGCACTCATAATGCGTTTGCTAGATATATTTGTATATATTTGTGTAGTTGCAATATTTGTGTGTCCAAGCATTTCCTGTACAGCGCGTAATTCTGCACCATTTTCTAATAAATGAGTTGCAAAACAGTGCCTTAATGTATGAGGCGAAATATTTTCCTCAATTCCAACTTGTTCGGCATATTTTTTTACTTGTTTAAAAAAGTATTGTCTTGATAATGGTTTTCCGTATCTATTCAAAAATAGATATGGCGTATTTTTCCCCGGATTTTTTCTTCGAGCGGTATTTACATATTTTTGTACATAATCTAATGCAAAATCTCCAAAGGGAACTTTTCTTTGTTTATTACCTTTACCAATAACATCGATGACACCTTTTTCGAAATTTATTTGAGATATTTTCAAAGAAAGCAATTCACTAACACGAAGGCCACTTGAGTACATTGTTTCAAGCATAGCTCTATCTCTTAATCCTTCAGGCTTTGTTTCATCAGGAGCATTTAATAATTCTTCCACTTCATCAATTGATATTGAAATCGGAAGATGTTTAATGCCTTTTGGTGATTCAAAATGGTTTATTTGAAAATCAATAATGTGTTCTTTTTCTAAAAATAGGTAAAAGTTTTTTGTTGACGATAAACGACGAATTACTGTTGCACTAGATAACATCTTTTTATTTTGAATTTTCACAAAATCTGCTATATCGGTTGGCATGAAATCTGACGTGTCATTTTTTGGCAATGCAAGGAAAAATTGCTTGATATCATATAAATATGATTTTATGGTATCTTCACTTACTCCCTTTTCAACTCTAAGATATTGTATAAATAAATCAATTGCGTCATTTAGTTCCATTTTTCTTCTCCAACTGTAAATCACCAACAGTTTTAAAAACTGATTTATTTAATTTTCTATTAAGTTCGTTGACGAGCAACTTTGTAGCGCATTCTTCTTTTATTTTTTCGAAATCATCAAAGATAGATAATTGTATCGCTACCTCACCCGGATTAATAAGATTCTGCATCGTTACTCCGACTAGTCTAATCATTTTTGTTTCATCATAATTTTTATCTAATAATTTCAATACATATGACTTAATAATATTAATATTATTTGTTGGTTTTTCGAATGTGATTGAACGATTGATTACTTTAAATTCATTGTCTTTAAAAATGATTTGAACTGTATTACCGATTTTATTAGCCTCAATACATCTTTCAGATACTTCTTCAGCAAGCATAAAAAGATTATCTTTTAATTCGTTATAACTATTCGTGTCATATGGCAACGTGTGACTATTTCCGATTGATTTTGGATCAAATGGCTCGGCATTTACATAATCACTACTATCACCATTAAGTGAATCTTTTATTGCATAGAAAAACTTACCGAGTTCTTTTTTGATAATTGGATCGTCATTATTAACTTTAGTAGTTAAATCACCAATAGTTTTAATACCAAGTACTTCTAATTTAGGAGCAGTTTTCTTCCCAATTCCATAGAAATCACCAATAGGTAGAGGCGCTAATAATTTGGCAGCATCGTTTTTGTGAATAATAGTTAATCCCATTGGTTTTTTCATATCGCTTGCCATCTTAGCAAGAAATTTGGTCGGTGCGATTCCAATTGAACATTTTAATCCTGTTGTTTCAAACAATTCTTTCTGTATATCTATAAGATATCGCTTAACATCTTTAATACCTTTTAATTCATTAGTCATGTCAACATAGCATTCATCAATAGAAGCTTGCTCAATTATTTTTGCTTTTGTTTTGATAAAGCTAATGAATTTGCGCGACATTAAAGAATAATACTTGTAATCGCCTGGAATAATAATTGCTTTAGGGCATAACTGAACCGCTTTAAAAGTAGGCATTCCACTTCTAACGCCAAATTCTCTAGCCTTATAAGAACATGTTGAAACAATTCCGCCTCGACCCTCATGACCGATAATAATCGGCATACCTAAAAGATTTGGATTTTTAATTTCTTCGCATCGAACGAAAAACTGATTTAAATCAATATGCAAAATAATTTTGCTCATAACCTAATTTTATATAAATAAAAAAAGCATATCAATATTATGTTAACCAAGATATGCCTTAAATACTATTTAATTGATTCGATAACTTGTTCTGGCCTTAATCCAAATCTTTCTAGTTGCCTATCAACTGAGGCTTGAGCAACAAATTCATTTTTAACATAGAAAGGCGATATTAGGCCCTTAAATTGTTTTTGCGATAATTTACTCATTAATGCGTTAATAAAGCCTTCTGGGGTTGAATATGCATCATAAATGACGATTCTTTCATAATCCAAAAGCTCATCAATTGCATTTTCATCCAAAGGTTTAATGTAAATTGCATTATAAATTGCGCAATCTATATTGTTTTCTTCAATTAGTTTTGCTAATTCTCTTAAAAGTGGCCCGACTCCGACAATAACTAATTTTTTATTTCTACTTTCTTTAATTTTGATCCATCTACCGTATTCACATGATAAGTCATGTATTGTATCTTCGTGTTTTGTCACGCATCGAGGAATTCTAATAAAGAATGGGCCATGATTATTGAACGATTCTTCGTATAAATAATTTGCTTCGTCTATATTGCTTGGCATTGTTATAACAACATTTGGAATACTATAGAGAAATGCTACATCATAGATTCCTTGATGAGTTTCTCCGTCTGCACCGACTAATCCTGCCCTATCAACAAGAAAGGTGGCATTACAGTTCATTCTCGCAAGGTCATGTGAGATTTGATCATACGCACGTTGCATGAATGTCGAGTAAATACTCACAATAGGATGAAAACCATTGATAGAGAGTCCGCTTGCGAGTGTTACAGCATGCTCTTCTGCAATACCTACATCGCTAGCACGTTCAGCGTATTTAGTGAATGCATCATCCATGCTAGCGCCTTTCATAGTAGCAGGCGAGATAAGATAAGCATTTTTATGCTTTTCCATCATTTTAAGTGTTAAATCACCAAATATATGCGACCAGGAATTATATCCTGGATGTAATTTTTTTGGATCACCTGTTTCAATTTTAAAAGGTGTAACGCCATGCCAATATCCAGTTATATCTTTTTCAGCAGGTTTATAACCCTTACCTTTTAAGGTACAACAATGTACAACAACGGATTTTGTTGTATTCTTTGCTCTCTTAAATTCTTTTTCTAGAGCTTTGATATTGTGACCATCAACTGGTCCTATATAGGAAAGACCCATTGAATCGAATATAGTTTGAGGAACGACTTTACGTTTAAACCAGTTTTTAAAACGAACACTAGTATTATAAATACTTTTACCAAATTTTGTTTTGAACATGACTTTTCGATAAGCCACTTTCATACGATTATAACCAGCCGCGGATGAAATGCGTGCAAACATTTTTCCAACACCACCAGCAGGCTTTGAAATTGACATACCGTTATCATTTAGGATAATAATCACTTTGTGATTGGATGAAGCAATATTGTTCAATCCTTCAAATGCTAATCCAGAAACAATTGACGCATCTCCAATAAAGGCAATGACGTTGTATTTTTCATTTTTAAGATCTCTTGCAACAGCAAATCCGTTAGCAGCACTTATTGATGTCGAAGAGTGCCCTGCTTCATAGCAATCATACAATGATTCTTTACGTTTTTGGAATCCGGAAATTCCGCCTTCTGTGCGAAGACCTTCAAGAGATCTACCAGTAAGAATTTTATATGTATAGCATTGATGACCAACATCAAATATCAACTTATCAGTTGAAAAGTCGAACACTCTATTTAAAGCAATGGTGAGTTCCACTGTTCCAAGATTACTTGATAAGTGTCCACCATAAATACTAGTCACTCTTAATATTTCAGCACGAATATCTTGTGATAAAACATTGAGTTCTTTAAAAGATAATCCTGATAAAAATTTAGGGTTTTCAATAGTTGATAGATTTATGTGTTTAACTTTGTTATTACTTGATTTTGACATATACTAAATAAAAACTAAAAATATACTAAATATAAAATTTAACTATGTTATTTTGATAATTCCTCAATTTTCTTTTCAGCGTCTTTTAATGTTGTCTCCAATTCCTTGATAAGCTTCTTACCTTCTTCATATAGTTTCAATGTTTCCTCTAAAGGTAAAATCTCATTTTCTACCTTTTCTACTATTTCATCTAATCTCTTAAGAGATTTTTCAAAGTCTATTTTTTTATCAGTCATTTGTTTTCTCCTTTTGGGTTACTGTTGAAACGATAATTCCATCGCTCAATACTGTTTTAACAGTATTATTCACTTTCACATCTTTGATGCTTTTAATGATTTTGCCATCATTATTTTCTACTATTGAGTATCCTCTATTAAGTACATCTTTTGGCGATAAGGCTTTGAGCCTTTTACTTTGGGCTTCTATCAAGGCTAGTTTATCTTGAATGATGTGTTTGATTAATAAATCAAGTTTTTCATTTTTATTTTTAAGTTCAATTAATTTATTCGCATACATTGT
>CAVIPD010000028.1:11438-12249 GCA_963644775.1 bacterium
TTGATCGAATTAATTTTTTCTCGATAGTTATTAACTTTATTATTAATAATTTCAACTAAATTTGAGTTTACCGAATCTAAATGCATAAAGATTTCTCTTTTATCTATTGTTGCTAATTCTGCTGCTCCTGTTGGTGTAGATGCTCTTGCATCTGCAACGTAATCAATTAATGTAAAATCAATTTCATGTCCAACAGCGCTTATAACTGGAACTGGAAAATTAGCGCACGCACGTACAAGTGCTTCATCGTTAAATGCACTTAAATCTTCGCTTGCTCCTCCACCTCGACCAATGATTAAGGTGTCTATTGTGCTATTTTTGGCATCATTTAAGGCTTTTAAAAGCGATTTAGGCGCTTCACTACCTTGGACAAGGCTAGGAAATGTTTTGACCTCTAAAATAGGATATCTACGTAATAGATTGGTTACAATATCTGCCATGGCAGCTGAATTAGGGGCGCATATAACGCCAACACATTTTGGAAAAATGTTAATCTTACGCTTACGAGACTGATCAAATAATCCTTCTGCTTGCAATTTCTTCTTTAGAAGTTCTAATTCTAGGAGTTGTTGCCCAGCACCATTTAATTCCATTGCTTCAGCGTATATTTGATATTCACCTCTAGTTGGGTAAACGCTCACTCTACCACTAACAAATACTTCGTCTCCATCTTTGATTTTTGGATTAAGATTTTTAGCGTAGTCATAAAACATGACTGCTTTTATAGTTGATTCTTCATCTTTAAGTGAAAAATAAACATGACCACTTGGATATTTTTTGAGATTGGATAATTCACCTTTAATAGTTAGGT
>CAVIPD010000029.1:0-4226 GCA_963644775.1 bacterium
CTTGAACATAGTGTTTATAAAGCCCTTGAAGGCAAAAAAATTGTCGTTAAATATCTCGAAGAACTCAAGAATTACCTTTTAGACGGCTTTGATAAGAAAACATTAAACTTAAAAATTAAAGAATTAAAACCTCTTATTGATAGTTCAATTGATCCATTGAAGACTCAAAAAGATTCTGCCGCATTTATTCTTTGTAATGCCCTAAAAATTCAAAACAAAAAATATTTTGCCGCAATTAAATCAAATGCTCGTGATGAGAGAAGATTTGATCACCAAATGGACAAATATAACAATCTTATTTCTAAAGGTAAAAAGGTTGATTACCAAGTTGCTCCTAAAAAAACAATTTCTCTCGAAGATATTGTTAACGATATGATTTCATCGATTCAATCAGTTATTGATAAATATAATTCATCAATTGCTAAATTTGGTGGTCATAATTATAAAAAGTGGGAAAAAATCTCTGTTTTATTAATTGATTATCTAAAAGAAAAGGCAGCTATGTCTGTTTATAAACTTTCAAAAACTGCCGCTAAAGAAAAAGCTATTAAATTAATGGAAGAAGTTTCTATTCCTGAAGCTCGTGCTAGATTTAGACAATATCCATTTGAATTTAGTGGTGGTATGAGACAAAGAATCGTTATCGCAATTGCACTCAGTGCAGAACCTGAAATTTTAATTTGTGATGAACCTACAACTGCTCTTGATGTTACAATTCAATCACAAATTCTTGAACTTATTAACGATCTAAAGAAACGTAGAAATCTTTCAATTATTTTCATTACACACGACTTAGGTGTTGTTGCTAATATGGCCGATGACATTGCAGTTATGTATGCTGGTAAAATTGTTGAATACGGTAGTGCAAACGATATTTTCTATTCGCCTGCTCACCCATATACTTGGGCATTATTATCTTCAATGCCTGACTTAAATACCAAAGAAAAACTTGAAGCTATTCCTGGTACTCCACCAAACATGATTTATCCACCGAAAGGCGATGCGTTTGCTGCAAGAAACAAATACGCACTAAAAATTGATTTTGAAGAACAACCTCCAATGTTTAAGATTAGTGAAACTCATTCTGCTGCAACATGGTTACTTGATCCACGCGCACCTAAGGTTGAAATGCCTAAGATCATTCAAGATCGTATTGCGAGAATGAAAAAAGCAAAGAAAGGAGCCAAATAATGAAAGAAGAAAAAGAAGTTTTATTATCTGTGCGTCATCTTTGCCAATATTTCTCACTCAATCACCATGATTTTAAGGCTGTTGATGATGTTTCGTTTGATGTATATAAAGGCGAAGTTTTTGGCTTAGTCGGAGAATCTGGTTGCGGTAAAACCACAACTGGTCGTTCTATTATAAAAATTTATGACATTACATCTGGTGATATTTTCTTTAAGGGACTTCGTATTGGCGCGGGTATTCGTTCATATAAAAACGAAATCCATTCTTTGAAAGAAGAACTTAAAAATTTAAGAAAAAATTTAGATAAAGAAAATCCTGAATCAATTAAAGCTTTTGAGAATAAAAAAGCTGAAATTGACGGTAAAATCGACGAATTACAAAAGCAAATTGCTTTAGCAAAGCATGATCAAAAATGTTGTAACAAAGATTATTCAGAGATTAAATGCAAAGAAGTTAAAGAGAAATTTGATAAGTTGATTTCTGAAGAGACTGATGAAAATAAAATTGCTGAACTTAAGAAGCAATATCGCACTGAACTTCATATTGCAAAGAAAACCAAAATTGTTACATCAATTCAAATGATTTTCCAAGATCCTATTGGATCGCTTAATCCAAGAATGACTGTTAAGGAAATTATTTCCGAAGGTTTAATTGTTAAAGGCGTTAAAGATAAAAAATTAATTGAACAAAAAGTTTTCGAAGTTCTTGAACTTGTTGGTTTAGTTAGAGAACACGCGACAAGATATCCTCACGAATTTAGTGGTGGTCAAAGACAACGTATTGGCATAGCAAGAAGCATTGTTATGCAACCTGATATGATTATTGCTGATGAGCCTGTTTCTGCTCTTGATGTTTCTATTCAAGCTCAAGTTATAAACTTGCTTAACGAATTACGAACAAGACTTGGTTTAACAATCTTATTTATTGCTCACGATTTATCTGTTGTTAAATATTTCTCTGATAGAATCGGTGTTATGTATTTTGGTAAGATGGTTGAATTAACCACAAGTGATGAATTATTTAAGCATCCATTACATCCATATACTAAATCTTTATTAAGTGCTATTCCTCTACCGGATCCAGAATATGAAAAGGATAGAGTAAGAATTACATATAATCCAATTTTGGAACACGATTATACAGTTGATAAACCATCTATGAGAGAAATTGCTCCTGGACATTTTGTTTACTGTAATGATTTAGAAGAAGCAAAATACAAAAAAGAACTTAAAAAATGAATAAATACCTTAAAGGTTTAATTAAATACTCGGCCTCTTTCAGTGTCGCTATTGGTATGTTTTTTCTTGCGGTTTGTTTAAGAAATCTATTTTCTCAAACTGAAATTAAGCAAATATATCGCATTTTAGCTGATGGATTCACAATTCCTTGCGTTGTTTTCCTAGGTGTGGGTATTTTATTGCTTTTTGCAAATTGGGGCGCATTTAAGGGTATTGGCTACGCCTTAAAGCATCTTGTTACTATGCTTATTCCGTTCTTACCTAAAAAGCATGAGACATACGCTGAATATTGTGAAAGACAAAAACCACTCCACGGATTTGGATTTATATTTATAACTTCATTTGTCCTAGCAATACCTACAATTGTATTTACAATTCTTTATTACACAGTTTAAAAATAAAAGTCGAAAAAATCGGCTTTTTATTTTATATTAATAAATGTATGCAACATCAATTAGAACCAGGTGAATTACTATACCGAGATGGCAATCTAATAGAAGCCGGCTATGCTACATCTTTGGTAAAAGTTTATAATCGTCAGCATATCAAAACGAACAAATTACGAATAAAAGAATGGGATTACTATTATATTGGTAATGATTATTATGGTATTGCTTTAACCATTGCTGATAACTCATATATGGCTTTAGCGAGTGTTTCATTTTTAGATTTTCAAAATAAAAAACAAATCACCAAAAGCCAAATCAAATGGTTTACAAAAGGTAAGATTGGTTTACCTTCTAGTAGTGTAAATGGTGATGTATCTATTAAAACCAAAAAATGTGAAATTAATTTTTTAAATCATTATGGAAAACGTCACATAACTGCCTCTTTCAAGAAATTTGATGGTTTAAAAGATTTTCGTTGTGATATCTATTTAAATGAAACAAATGAAGGATCGATGGTTATTGCCACTCCATTTAAAAAAGATAAACATTTTTATTACAATCAAAAGATTAATTGTTTAGCTGCAAGTGGATATGCCAAAATTGGAGATAAAATCTTAGATTTTAACAATGATAGTTTTGGAGTGCTTGACTGGGGTAGGGGTGTTTGGACATACAAAAATACTTGGTATTGGTCGAGTTTAAATTCTATTGACCACGGAAAACGTATTGGTTTTAACTTAGGTTATGGTTTTGGCGATACCTCTATGGCGAGTGAAAACATGTTTTTCTATGAAGATAAGGCCTATAAACTTGACAGAATCAAAATCGATATTCCTATAAATAAACACGGTAATGACGATTTTATGAAACCATGGATATTTAGAAGCGATGATGGGAGTGTTGATCTTACATTTACACCCATTTTAAATAGACACGCTTCGATGAACGCTATTCTCATTAAGTCTATCCAAAATCAAGTGTTCGGAAGATTTAATGGCACAATTACGATTGATAATAAACGCTATTCTATAAATGATCTTTTAGGTTTTGCTGAAAAGGTCGTGAATTGGTGGTAAATATTTAACTTGATAATAATTATTTGTTAGTTTATTATATAAATCACATCGCGGAGTAGAGCAGCTTGGTAGCTCGTCAGGCCCATAACCTGGAGGTCGCAGTGTTCAAATCCTGCCTCCGCAACCAAATAAAAATATGCACTAGAATACTAGTGCTTTTTATTTATATAATCTCCACAATATGTAAAAAAAGTTTTTGTTTAAATAAAATAATTTCTTTTAAATATAACAATTTCTTCAAAAAGGTTTATGTAAATATTAAGCCAATTGATGGCAATACTAAAAATTAGTATTTGAATTTTGGCATATAATTTTAATGTTCAGCATAGCTG
>CAVIPD010000030.1:0-8309 GCA_963644775.1 bacterium
TACTAAAAATAATTCTGCTTGTATATAACGAGCAGTTTTTATATACTTTACATTAGTAAATTTAAAGGAGACACATATAGATTTATGAAAAGAGTTGTTAACAAAATTAATAACACAAAAGTCGAGGTCCTTTGTGATGTCGACACAAAAGTATGGAAGGATGCTCAAGAAAAAGCTTTTAAGAAATTAGCAAAAGAATTATCAGTTAAAGGCTTCCGCAAAGGCAGCGTTCCAACTGAAATTGCTAAAAAGCATATTGATAATGCTAAAGTTCTAAACGAAGCAATCAATTCACTCCTTCAACCTTCATTTGAAGAAGTTCTTAAAGAAGAAAAACTTCAACCAATGGTTCAACCAACAGTTGATGTTACTAAAGTAAGCGATACAGATTTACAACTTAAATTTGTCATTGTTTTGCCACCAGTTGTTAAACTCGGTGCCTACAAAGGCTTAGGTATTGCTAAAGACAAAGTCAGTGTTAGTGCAAAAGAAATCGATGAAGAAATTAATAAACTTGTTGCCCAAAACGCAAACTTAGTCGTCAGCGAAGCTCCAGCAAAACTTGGTGATACTGTTGTCATCGATTTTGTTGGCACTGTTGATGGAAAAGAATTCGATGGTGGTAAAGCCGATAACTATTCACTTGAACTTGGATCACACTCATTCGTTCCAGGATTCGAAGAACAATTAGTTGGTGCTAAGAGTGGTGATGTTATTGATGTTAAAGTCACATTCCCAGCTCAATATGTTGCTGAACTTGCGGGTAAGGATGCTACATTTAAGTGCACAGTTCACGAAGTGAAATCAAAAGTTTTGCCAGAATTAAACGAAGATTTAGTTAAAGAATTAGCTATTCCAGAAGTTAAAGATGTCGAAGGCTTACGTAAACATTTAGATGCTCAATTAAAAGCTCATAAAGAATCAGAAGCTACAAATAAGCTTTTAGACGCCATCGTCTTAAAAGCAGTTGAATCTTCAGAATTCGAAATTGCCGAAGAAATTGTTAAAGAAGAAATTGCCGGCATGAAGAAAAATATTGAAGGACAAATGCAACAACGTGGTCTTTCACTTGAACAATATTTACAATTAACAGGTCAAACAGCTGAACAATTTGACGAAACAATTAAAAAAGATGCCGAAAAGAACCTTAAAGGCATTCTTGTCATGGAAGAAATTGCTAAAGCTGAAAAAATCAATGTTAGTGAAAAAGATCTTGATGAAGAATTTGCTAAGATTGGCGCACAATACAATATGCCAGTTGAAAAAGTTAAAGAAATTCTTTCAAAAGATATCAATCGATTTGCTGCAGAAATTAGACAACGTAGAATTGGCGATTTCTTATTAGCAAACAATAAAAAAGCTGCCGAAGCTAAAGAAGCCCCTAAGGCTGCAAAATAAATTTTATAATTTATAGGAGAGACAATCATGGAAAATAAAGAAAATGAATTTTCGTTGCCTCTTCTTGTGACAAAGAACTTTGTTCTTTTTCCAGGAAAGAAGGATGAACGAATTGATGCTGGTAGAGATTTCTCTATTAAAGCCATTAATTCCTCAAGGGATAATAGTAGTTCCTTACTTTTGGTTGTCTCTCAAAAAGATAGTTCTATCAATGTTCCAACTCCAAAAGATGTTTATGAAGTTGGCACTTTATGTCGCATAGTTAGTTATAGCGACATGAAGAACTATGTCCGCATTAGAGTTCAAGGTAGTGCAAGAGTAAAAATTACTAATATCGAATTTGATTCTCAAGGATTCTTCGTAGCGTCATTTAAAAAATTAGAAGAAATTCCTGGTGATGAAAAAGTAGTTTTAGCCTTATCTAAGAAGATTGTTAAAGCTTTAGAAGATAATCCTCAAATTTTTAATTCTATTCCTCGCGCTATAACAAGCGAAATCAATGCTAAAGGTTTTTCACCTTCTGAATTTTGCGATATTATCGCACCTTATTTAATTACAACTGATCAAAAACGTCAGGAAATATTAGAGGAAGTTAATATTGAAAAACGTCTTGGTCTAGTTTTAAGTCTTCTTCTTGAATCAAAACTAGAATCTCAAATTGATGCAGAAATCGAAAAGAAAACCGCAGCCTCAATGGAAAAGAATCAAAGAGATTATATTCTTCATGAAAAACTAAAGGTCATTAAAGATGAACTTGGAGGAAGTAATGGAGAAAGTGACAATCCTGATTCGATTTTGCAAAGACTTGAAAAGAATCCATATCCAGAACACGTCAAAGCAAAAGTAAAAGCCGAACTTAAACGTTATGAAATGATGCCTCAAGCATCTCTTGAATCATCTCTTTTAATGTCATATGTTCAGACATTGCTTGATGTCCCATGGTATCAAAAAACAGAAGACGATGATGATATTAATAAAGTTAAAACTATTCTTGATGAAGACCACTATGGTTTAACTAAAGTTAAAGAAAGAATTGTTGAATATCTTGCTGTTAAGAAAATGACTGGTAACCTCAAAGCTCCTATCCTTTGCTTCTATGGACCACCAGGATGCGGCAAAACATCACTTGGTAAGTCTATTGCAAGAGCACTTGATAGAAAGTTCTTTAAAGCCTCATTAGGTGGAATTTCTGATGAAGCTGAAATCAGAGGACATAGAAGAACCTATGTTGGCTCTATGCCTGGTAGAATTATTTCTGGCATGAAACGTGTAGGAGTAACCAATCCTGTCTTTTTACTCGATGAAATTGATAAACTTGCATCATCATATAAAGGCGATCCTGCATCTGCACTTTTAGAAGTACTTGATCCAGAGCAAAATTTTGCCTTTAACGATAACTATTTAGAAGAACCATATGATTTAAGTGATGTCTTATTCATTTGTACTGCAAACTATCTAGATAATATTCCTGGACCACTTCGTGATCGTCTTGAACTTATTGAAGTTAATTCATATACCGAACTTGAAAAACTTCAAATTGCTAAAAATTTCTTATTTAAGAAACAATTAACCGCAAATGGTTTAAATGCTAAACAAGTCTCCATTAGTGACGAATCATATAAGTTCATCATTCAAAAGTACACTATGGAAGCAGGCGTTCGTGAACTTGAACGTAAAATTGCTAGTGTGCTTCGCAAAGTGGTAGTTGATTTACTTTCTAATAAAGAATTAAAGAAAGTTAATGTTACTCCAAAAATAGTTGAAAAATATCTTGGAGTTCCTTTATTCGAAAATACAAAAAAAGAAAAGAGTGAACAAATTGGCGTTGTTACTGGACTAGCATACACTCAATTCGGTGGGGATATTCTTCCAATCGAAGTTAATTATTTCCCTGGAAAAGGTGGACTTGTCTTAACTGGTAAACTCGGTGATGTCATGAAAGAATCTGCATCAATCGCGCTTGACTATGTTAAAGCAAATTCTAAAAAATATAAGATTGACAGCAAATTATTTGCTGAAAATGATATACATATTCACGTACCTGAAGGCGCAACTCCAAAAGATGGACCTTCAGCAGGTGTAGCAATTACTACGGCTATTATTTCATCACTAACAAATAAACCTGTTGATAATAATGTCGCTATGACTGGTGAAGTTACACTACGTGGAAGAGCTCTTCCTATTGGTGGATTACGTGAAAAATCACTTGCTGCTTTAAGAAGTGGAATTAAGACTATTATTGTTCCAAGTGAAAACAAGAAAGCTGTCGATGAACTCCCTAAAGAAGTTAAGGAAGGCTTAAACATTGTTTATATGAATAATGTTGATGATGCGGTGAAGGTTGCTATAAAACAATGATTGATTTTTCAAAGGCAGTCTTTATTAAAAGTGCGCCGACATTAAAAGAAGCTCCCGGAAAAAGACTTCCCGAGATTTGCTTTGTTGGTAAATCTAATGTTGGTAAAAGTTCACTTATTAACGCACTTACGCATCGTAAACAACTTGCATTTACATCTTCTAAACCAGGATACACTAAATTATTGAATTATTATTCAATAGATGAGAAATTCTATTTAGTAGATGCTCCAGGATATGGCTATACTAATTCTGGAAGTAAGTATTTAGATTCGTTTGCCTTAATGATGGAAACGTATTTTGACAATAAATATCTAAAAGCAGTTGTTTTTCTACTTGATTCAAGGCACAAATTTAGTGAAGACGACAAATTATTCTACCAATTTATCATTGGCAAAAATGTTCCATTTGTTTTAGTACTAACTAAAGTGGATAAATTAAATCAAAGTGAAAAAGCTAAAATGAAAAAGAATATCAAAGAAACTTTTGGTGAAATTGAATATTTTGAATCAAGTGTCGACAACTTGAAATATATTGAAAAAATTAAAGATAAGATTGTTAATCTTGCACTAAAGAATTAAGCAATCTATAATGGAATTGCTGATGATCAAGAGGTCACTTAAAGCGTTTATGATAGAGACGGCTAACTGGTGAAAATGCCTCATAAACATTAAGTGTTGTCGCTTGCTAGGCATGATAGGAATATCACGTATATCTACGTTACAGATTAATTAAGCGCATATCAAATGATATGAATTAAGGTGGTACCACGTTATGAGCGTCCTTAAATAGGGCGCTTTTTATATTCATAGGAGGATCAATATGTTAGACAAAAGATATGATCATAAAAAAGTAGAAGAAGGAAAATATGAATTCTGGAAAAAGGAAGGATATTTTACTGCTGGAGATAAAACTAAATCTCCATTTTCAATGGTTATTCCTCCTCCAAATGTTACAGGTAAATTACATTTAGGCCATGCCTGGGATACAACTGTTCAAGATATAACTGCTAGATATAAACGTTTAAGAGGCTATGATGTTTTATGGTTACCAGGAATGGACCACGCAGGTATTGCTACTCAGGCTAAAGTTGAAGAAAAACTTCGTAAAGAAGGAATATCACGTTATGACCTAGGAAGAGAGAAATTTCTCGAAAAAGCTTGGGCGTGGAAGGAAGAATACGGTAAGAACATTCATCAACAATGGGCAAAAATGGGCCTTTCGCTTGATTATACACGCGAAAGATTCACTCTTGACGAAGGATTAAGCCTTGCTGTTAAAACAGTCTTTAAAAAGCTTTATGATAAGGGATTGATTTATCGTGGTGAAAGAATTATTAATTATGATCCTGTGTTAAAAACAGCTTTAAGCAATATTGAAGTTATTTATGAAGACACAAAAGGCAAATTTTATTATTTCCGTTATCCAATCGTTGGATCAAATAAATATTTGATAGTTGCAACAACTCGTCCTGAAACTATGTTTGGCGACGTTGCTGTCTTTGTTAATCCTAAGGATGAACGTTATAAAGATTTAATTGGAAAATATGTTATTAACCCTGCAAATGAAGAAAAACTTCCAATTATGGGCGATGAATATGTTGATATTGAGTTCGGTACTGGCGCAATGAAATGCACACCAGCCCATGATCCAAATGACTTTGCTTTATCTAATAAATATAATCTTGCACGTATTAAGTGCATGGACGATTCGGCTAGAATGCTTGATATCGCCGGACCATTTAAAGGAATGGATAGATATGAATGTCGTGATAAACTCGTTGAAAAGATTAAAGCCGACGGTAGATTAGAGAAAATTGAAGACATTGTTCACCCTGTCGGTCATAGTGAACGTAGTGGAACAGTTGTCGAACCATTCTTATCAAAACAATGGTTTGTTAAAATGAAACCTTTAGCAGAGCAAGCTCTTGCTAAAAGCGAAGTCGAATTCGTTCCTGCACGTTTTAAAAACACTTGGAAGCAATGGATGGAAAATGTTGATGATTGGTGTATTTCTAGACAACTTTGGTGGGGTCATAGAATTCCAGCTTATTACAATATCGAAACTGGTGATATTAAGGTATCAATCGAAGATATTACTGATCCAATGTATAAGCAAGATGAAGATGTCCTTGATACGTGGTTTTCATCTGCATTATGGCCATTTGCCACACTTGGTTGGCCAGAAATTACAGATGATTACAAACGCTATTTCCCGACCTCACTTTTATCAACCGGATATGACATTATATTCTTCTGGGTATCAAGAATGATTTTTGATTCACTCGAATTCACCGGACAATCACCGTTTAAGGATTGTTTAATCCATGGATTAATTCGTGATTCTCAAGGTAGAAAAATGTCTAAATCATTAGGAAATGGTATTGACCCAATGGATGTTATCGAAAAATATGGTGTCGATGCTTTAAGATACTTCTTAACAACCGGCAGTGCACCAGGCCAAGATACACGTTATATTGAAGAAAAAGTTATTGCTTCATCTAATTATTTAAATAAGATTTGGAATTCTGCTAGATACGTTTTAGATAACTTAGGCGAAAATTTCAAACCTCTTGATATTGATTTTGATAAACTTCAACCAATCGAAAAAGATATTATTAATAAACTTAACTCAACAATTAAGAAAGTTACTTCTTATATGGACAAGTATGAATATTCTATGGCGAGTTCATATTTATACAGTTTTGTCTATGATGATTTTTGCTCATCATATTTAGAAATGAGCAAAGTTTCACTTCAAGGTAAAGATGATTCATATAAAGAAATTGTTAAATCAATCTTATTTTATATCTTAGAAGATATAATTATTATGATTTATCCATACGCTCCATTTATCGGAGAAGAACTATATCAAGCTTTGCCTCTTCATAAAAAATCAATCATGATTGAAGATTATCCTAATGAAATTAAATCTTCTAAATCAGATCTAGCTCAAGTAGAAATTTTATATAAAATGATTCAAGATATTCGTAACTATAAAGTTAATAATAAACTTGCACCAAACTACAAACTTAAACTTCTAATTGAAACAGCTGAGCCATTATTTGATGGATTTAATGAATACTTATCAAGATTTAGTTTTGCTAAAGAAATTAGTGTATTAAATAAAATTTCTTCAGAAGGCACAAAGTATGTTTATTCATCAATAACCTTATATATTGAAGATGATATATCAATAGAAGATAAAAAAGCTAAAGTTGCAAAAGACATCGCTTTCTTAGAAAACGAGATTAAGCGTTGCGAAATGATGCTAAATAATCCTAACTTCGTCAATAAGGCTCCAAAAGAGAAAGTTGAGTTAGAAAAAAACAAACTTGAAGAATTCAAAAAGAAATTAGCGCTTCTTAAATAATAATCGGTGGAACTTTGTTCCACCTTTTTTATATATAGCACTTTTTGTCATTAATCTACTACTTAATAGTGGAGGTTAAATTATGTTCAAGGTTTTTGCTGTTGTATTAGTCGTCACAGTTGCAATGATTGTTGTTTTTCAGTTTGTTGATCCTAGTTCAAATGTTAATGTGTTAACAACTGCTCAAACAATTTCATCAACGTTAGATGGTAACTCAATAAGTGTTTCAATTAGTGGAGAAATTACTCGAGCTGGTACATATATCCTAGATATAAATACTACTTTAGATGATTTGATTGCTGTTGCTAGTGGAGTTACTACTAACGCTGATCCTTTAGCGTATGACACTACATACCTACTTTCTGACGGATTATCATTTTATATTCCACCAAAATATGACAATACCGATGTATGTTCATTAGAACCGATCAAAAAAGTCAACATTAATGTTGATGATGAAACTAAATTACAAGAAATAAGCGGCATTGGTAGCGCTACAGCTAGTGCAATTGTTTCATATAGAACTAGTAGTGGTCAATTTAAGCGTATTGAAGATTTAAAACTTGTCAGTGGAATAGGTAATGCCACATTTGAGAAAATTAAGAATTATGTTGTCTTAAGATCTTCATGATTATTTTCTTTGCTACAATTAGCCTAATATTAGGATTATATTTCTTTAGAAATAATATTGTTATAAGTATAATTATTTCAGTATTATTTTTTCTTTTTCTTATTTATCGATATAGAAATAAAAAGATATTAATTTTTATGGCGGCATTTTTTATTGGAATTGCATTGCCATTAATACCAACCTCATATAACCCTAGCAATTATTCATATTCAGGTGTGGTGGTAGAATCTAAAGAAAATTATTTTATTTTTCAATCTAAATTAGAAAAGTTTTACGTATATGAAAAATTAAATTCTCGTGAAATTGGTGATTATTTAATTATCGTCAGTGAGCCTAGCGAGATATCTTTCACTCAATATGAAAGTCAATTTTCATTTAAAAATTATCTTTTAGATAAAGGAGTGAAAAGAGAACTTAGTTCTTATCATATTATAGAAAAGTTTCATATTCCAATTCGCTTAAAAGAATTTAGGCAAGAATTTCTAAATCATTTTGACGAGGAAACTAGGTTTTTAATTGATGCTTTTTTATTTTGCAATAAGAACTATGATAG
>CAVIPD010000031.1:0-4236 GCA_963644775.1 bacterium
GTAATTGGTGGCTCCTCTAGACATGATTCAGTAAAGAACGCTCTTAATTATCTAAAAGATAAATTAGATAAAAATGATAATATTTTAATTCATGATGGAGCTAGATTATTTTTAGAAGAAAAACATATTGTTAATTTGCTTGACGCATTAAAAGAAGTGAATGCTGCTACTCTTGCTCTTCCACTTGAAGATACAATTGCAAAAGTTGATGGAGATATAATTAAGAATGTTCCATCAAGAAGTGAATATATTAAAATTCAAACTCCACAAGCATTTAAATTTAATACAATTTTATTAGCTCATAAAAATTCTAGTAGCGATGCTACTGATGATGCACAATTGTGTCTATCGATAAATGAAAAAGTTAAAATTGTTAAAGGTAGTAAGAAATTAAATAAAGTCACCACAATTGAAGATATCAATTATGTAAAGGAAATATTAAATGGTTAAATATCAAATAGGAGATATTATCGAAGGAACAATTATCAATATTCGTCCTTATGGAGCGATTATGATTTTTGATGATGATTCAAAAGGTTTACTTCATATTTCAGAAATAGCGAACACATTCATAAAAAATATCTTTAGATATTTAATCATTGGTAAAACATACCAAGTTAAAGTCATTGAAATTGCCGAAGACGGATTTATGAAAGTTTCAATGAACAAAATTACCAAAGAGGAAAAAGAGCGTTATCATTCTTTAACAATGAAACGCACTCCAGTAAGTGAAGATCAAGTTGATTTTGCTGCTTTAAAAGATAATTTAGAAAAATGGACAAAGGATGGATTAAATAATGATTAAAGTTAATGACTCTAATTTGCTGCTAAATTTTGATTACAAATCATATGAAGGAAAAGTTAAATCAATCAATAAAATGATTGATGAAAAATCTGGACCTGGAAATGATTTTTTAGGTTGGCTTAATTATCCAGAAACATATGACAAAGAAGAATTTGAAAGAATTATCAAAGCCGCAGAATACATTAAAGAAAATTTTGATGTTTTGGTTGTTTGTGGCATTGGTGGTTCTTACCTAGGTGCAAGAGCAGGCGTTGAAGCAATTAATGGGTTACATAGCCAAAATAAACCGGAAATTATTTTCTTAGGTCAAACATTCTCATCAGATTATATATATGAAGTGCTTGAATATCTTAAAGATAAAAAGTTCGCAATTAACGTTATTTCTAAAAGTGGTACAACAACTGAAACCTCTATTTCATTTAGACTAGTTAAGGAATTACTTGAAAAGAAAATTGGTAAAGTTAATGCTTCTAAAGCGATTTTTGCTACAACTGATGCTTCAAAAGGTGCATTAAAAACTTTATCAACGTTAGAAGGTTATGAAACATTTGTTCTTCCTAGTGATGTAGGAGGGCGTTATTCAGTCTTCACTGCTGTAGGTTTACTTCCACTTGCAGTAAGTGGAGTTGATATTCGCGCTCTTATGGATGGAGCGCACCAAGCAATGCTTGATTTAAGAAATCCATCATTAATAGATAACGAAGCATATAAATATGCAGTTATCCGTGATTATTTTTATCGTAACAATAAACAAGTTGAAATGTTTGTAACTTATGAACCTCGTTTAACTCAACTTGGAGAATGGTTTAAACAATTATTTGGTGAATCAGAAGGTAAAGACGGTAAAGGTTTACTTCCTGATTCAGCAACATTTTCAACTGATCTACATTCATTAGGGCAATTCATTCAAGAAGGTAGTAAAGTTTTATTCGAAACAATCTTATATTTAAAACATCCTATTAACGAAGTTATCATTCCAGAAGATAAAGATGATTTAGATGGATTAAATTACCTTAAGGGTAAATCACTTGAATTTGTTCAAGAAAAGGCATTCTTAGGTACACTTAAAGCACACACTGAAAGTGGTAAAGTTCCAAATATTATTTTAGAAATGGAAAAACTTGACTCAAAAGGATTAGGTTATCTCTTCTATTTCTTTATGAAAACATGCGCTATGAGTGCATACTTACTTGAAGTAAATCCGTTTAACCAACCAGGTGTCGAAGTGTATAAGAAAAATATGTTTCACCTTTTAGGTAAGAAAGGTTATTAAATAAATTAAATTGACTTGCTTATATCATTTTGATATATTTAATAAGCACGCTTTCTAGAAGTGTGAAGCGGATGTTTAGCTCAGTTGGGAGAGCATCGCCTTTACACGGCGGGGGTCAGGGGTTCGAGCCCCTTAACATCCACCATCTAGAGTGTAGTCATGGAGGAATAGCGAAGCGGCCAAACGCGGCTGACTGTAAATCAGCTCCTTCGGGTTCGGTAGTTCAAATCTACCTTCCTCCACCACTATTGGGGTGTAGCCAAGTGGTAAGGCAATAGACTTTGACTCTATCATTCGCTGGTCCGATCCCAGCCACCCCAACCACACTTAACATCGTTATCGATGTTTTTTTATTACTTATACATATGTGTGATATTCCTAATAACTATGTTATTAAATAACGAATTTATAAAAAAGTATGGAATATCATTTCTTAATGTGTAATAATATCAAAGCAATTTTATATAAATTGCATAGATCTCCCGTTAGCTCAGCTGGCTAGAGCACTCGACTTTTAATCAAGGGGTCGGACGTTCAAATCGTCTACGGGAGACCACTTAAAATGCCCAGGTGGCGAAATTGGTAGACGCAAGGGACTTAAAATCCCTCGGGATTCATACTCCCATACCGGTTCAAGTCCGGTCCCGGGCACCATTACCAATTCTTGCCGCCTTTTATTTATATTGGGGCGTAGCCAAGTGGTAAGGCAATCGGCTCTGAACCGATGAGCACTGGTCCGATCCCAGTCGCCCCAACCAAATTTGATAAAGGAGACAAATATGAAAAAGAGAGTAATGCTTACCTCGATTATCACAGTTGTTGTTCTTGTCATCGCTCTTGGATTATTAGCTATTCCAGGCCAATTTGCAAAGTTTGGAAGCTATTCTTATAGCGGTTATGAGACATTATTTGCTTTTAAAGTCATTGATGGAAAAAATTATCATACAGATAACTATGGTGGACGCCCAAGCAGCCTTGGTATTATCGCATTAGTTCTTATTGTTCTTGGAGGATTATGTCTCATCTTCAATAAGAAGAGTAAAGCTCTTCCACTTCTCGGGGGTATTTGCTTATCAATATCAGGTTTATTCTTCTTATTAATGAGTTTATCATTGGCAACCATTTACAAAAGAGGAATCGAACTATATTGGGAAACATACGTCATTGGAGGAATTGTTCTTCTATTAGGCGCATATCTTATCTATCTTGGAATTATCTACGTTAGAGAAGATAAGAAAATTACTTCTCAAACTAAATCACAACAATATAGTTATTTAAAATCAAATAAAAAAGAAAACTAATCGTCACGATTAGTTTTTTTCATTATATCTCCACGATTTCATTCTTATGATGTGGAGTTTTCTTTTTGTATTCACTCTTATGCTTTTTCTCAAAAACGAATATCTCTTCTTCACCTTTTTCAGTAACATATAAATACATGCCGTCAGTCTTTTTATCATAAATATAGGCTAAATAGCCTCTTCTGGTCATGTTTAACACATAACTACATAATTTCCTTCCAGGAAAAGAAATAAGCGTCCCAAAAGTCTTTATGTCAATGTATTGACGTGTTTCTATATCTAATTTACCAATAAGAATATTGTTCACTCCCTTTGGAGTAGGATATTTATGAATATCATTAAGTTCTTTGACTGTTTGTAAGATCTTAAAATGAGATACGGTTAATCTAAATTCTGTACTTTTTTTACGTCTCATAAGTAAAAATAGTTTATTCCATTCTTGAAATGCTTTTCAAGTGGGTTATAATTTTTGCTATGAGCGAAAAGGAAACAAAAGAATTAATCATCCAAACATTAGAGAAAATCCGTCCATTCATCAATCGTGATGGTGGCGATGTTGAATTTGTTGATTTTATCGACGGAATTGTTTACGTTAAGATGCTTGGAGCTTGTGAAGGCTGTTCATTGATTAATTCTACTTTATCAGAAGGCATTGAAATTATATTAATGGATGAAGTTCCAGGAGTACTTGCAGTAAAACTCGCAAGTGAGATGCCAGAAAAAAAATAACGCGTTTGCGTTATTTTTATTTATATAGATCCATTAAGTTATTTATTTTAGGGAAATCATAAGTTGATGTATTATCTCTATCTAATAAAACATATTCTATCCCTGCGTTTTTTGCAGCAAGGCAATCA
>CAVIPD010000031.1:4327-8558 GCA_963644775.1 bacterium
ATTTTTCTTATCAAGATAACCACATTCTTTTAATGCAAGAAGAATTGGAGTTGGATCAGGTTTAATTTCTTTGCACTTATTTGAGCCAATTTTTACTTGGAATAAATTCTTATCTATTTTTAAATAATCGAGTATTTTATCAACATGATTTGTGTTATTAGATGTAACAATGCCAACTCTTATATTATTTTCTTTTATATAAGATATTAATTTATCTGTTTCTGGATATTTTCTTGTTGATGAAATTGATTCATCTTCATCAAGAGCTTCTTCAATACGAATAACAAATTCTTTTAACTTATTTTTGTCACATCCATATTCATTAAATGAAACATTAAGCGGCACACGTGAGAGATATGTAATGTCTTCATCTTTAATAGTGACTCCTGCCACTTTAAAAGATTCTTTAAAGACATAATTGAGTCCTAAAGATGTATCTAACAAAGTTCCATCAAAATCAAATAAATATAAACTGTACTTTTTCATATATAAAGGTGGCATTAGCCACCTATTCATTATTTAATTTTTTGGAATTCTTTTTTCGCTGAAGTTTTATAATCGTCAGCGTTAATAGTTCCGGCTTTCTTAATTGCTTCAGCAATAATGTCACGAAGAGTTAGTTTGGTATATGTTTTAACTTCGCCTGCATTAGCAAAATATTGTGTGTTTGTTGCTAAATAATCGGTTGTGATAAATAAATATTTATCAGAAGCATTAAGTGCCCCATACGTGTAGACATCTTGATAAAATGCCGCATTTGAAACATTACCAGCAGCATAGTTTTGTAATTTCCTACCAGTTGTTTCCATAATGACTAATTCATTATCAAATGGGAATGCTTCATAAATATTTCCGTATTTAACATCGCCTGAATCAAGTTCAGTACGAACACCACCATTAACATTAGTAAACGCTGCTCTACAAACAATATCTGGATATTGAACTTTAATTTTATTAAACATTGTTTCAACAGCGTAATTAGCTAATTGTTGAATTGAAAATTTGCCATTAGCTTTACCAAGATATTGTTCTTTAACTGGATCAATGTATTTATCGCTATATTGTTTATAAATGCCAGTGATATCAGCATCAGTTTCATAATCAACTGCAGTTGGATTTTCGTCACATCCATATCCTTCGACTGCGCTGACTTCTTTAGTAGTCTTATTAATCTTTAATTGAGCATGTGGAATTGAACGACCGTAATCTTTTGATTCAAGAGCAGGAATTCCATTAATATCAGTTGAAATTGTTTCATGTGAGTGACCGCCAAAAATTAAATCAACTCCTAACTCAGTTGAACCAGCAACTTCTTTGATATGATTAACATCATTATGACTTGACCAAACAACGATATCACAGTTATATTCCTCACCTCTAAGTTTGGTAGCTTCTGCTTTAACCGTATCAATTTCATTAGCGAATTCATAATTTTCTATTGCAGAAGCAATAATTGAATTTCTAATGTTATCGCCAATTGTGCCAATAATACCAATCTTATAATCGCCACGAGTGATGACTGTTGAAGCATCAACAAAATCAACAAGTTGTTTTGTTGTTTTATCAATTAAATTAGCGGCTAAAAATGGGAAATTTGCTCTATCTTTGTTGTTTTTAATCCATTCATTAGTCCAATCGAATTCATGATTACCAAGTGTCATAGAAGCAAAGTTCATAACATTCATTGAATATGTAACTAAATTGCCACGTGTAACATTAGAGTCTGCACTACCTTGCCACATATCTCCACCAGAAATAATAAATGTTCCACCTTTATTAGCTTCACGTTTAGTATCAAAATATGTTGATAATCTTTCAATGCCTAAACGTTTTTCTTCTTTGTTATAAATTGTTGCACCATGGAAGTCACTAACTTCATAGAAATCAAAATAGGCATATGTATCATCTTGAAGAATTTCACCTTTATCTTTTTCTTTAATGGTTGGAAGTATTGGAGTGTAATCTTTATCAACAATTTTGATAATAAGTTCACTACTTCCACCACCGCATGAAGTAAGTAAAGGAATAATTAATAATGATGTAATAATATTTCTTTTCATAAATGTTCTCCCTATTTAATTATAAAAGAAAATTTTCTTTTCTATTAACAATAACATAACCATCACGATTATAAACATCTTCGCGATTATACCTAATTGGTGTGCCATCAAATTTAAGAATGTAGCCACCAGCCTGTTCAACAATAACCTGCATTGCGCATGTATCCCATTCTTTGGTGTTAGATGAAAATCGATATGATATTTCTGCATATCCATGAGCAATATAGCAACCTTTGATTGTTGCTCCGACAACACGTTGATGTCTAATAACATCACTATGTTTTTTAATCATATTTTGTTCAGTTTCATTACTATGGAATCGTGAAACAAGCGTTGTGATATCACTAGTCTTATCATTACAATGAATTTTAATTGGTTTAGCCGAAATATCTTTCTTATAGAAAGACCCTTCGCCTTCAACCGCATAATATATTTCTCCAGTAATTGGAATCATAATGACTCCTAAAACAGCAATATGCTTGTAAGATAAACCGATATTAATGGTAAACTCACCAC
Organism: bacterium; assembly: GCA_963644775.1. GTDB lineage: Bacteria > Bacillota_I > Bacilli_A > RFN20 > CAG-826 > Fiminaster. The sequence continues at coordinate 6,904 of CAVIPD010000031.1, forward strand.
TATGAGCAACATATTCTTTAGTGCCATCGATTGGATCAACAATCCAAACATAATCTTTATTTAAACGTGAAAAATTATCAACTGATTCTTCAGTCAATATTCCATAATTTGGAAATTCTTTGTTTAAGATATTACGAATTATTTCATCAGCAGCCTTGTCGGCCTTCGTCACTGGTGAATTATCATCTTTAATTTCAACACCTAAATCATTAGATGTATAAACTTGCATAATGATTTTAGATGCTTCAGCTACTGCTTTTAACGTAGCATTAAGTTCTTTGTTTAGCATTTGTTTCCTCAACTAATTTATCTAAATCATTAACAACTTGCATTGCTAAGGAGAAATCTTTTTGATTATCTAAACGAGCACCTGCAGCACAAGCATGGCCACCACCACCATATTTAACAGCAACTTGTTGAACATTGATGCCTGTACTTCTAAATTCAACCCTTATTGTGCCTTCTGGACTTCTTGTGAATAAGACCCATACTGGGCAACCGATAATATTACCAATAACATTAACGTTTTTGCTAACTTGTTCATATTTAAGACCAAATTGTTCATAATCAGGAACGTCAGCAAAGCAATAAATAACATGATTCTTAGTCCATTTAAATCTAGAAACTAACAATGATTGATATTTAACATAGTTAGCGTCACTTAAATAAAGCACACTAAACATCGATTTTGGATCGATACCAATATCATATAAATCAGCAACAATTCTATGAGTCTTAGAATTTGTTGGAGCATATCTAAATCTGCCTGAGTCTGTGCAAATACCTAAATAAAGTAAATTAGCTGCACGATTATTAATTTTTAAATGGAACATTTGCGCAAATTCAACAATCATTTGGCAACATGCAATTGAATCTGTGTCAACCCATTTATAACCAATAAACGGAGTTGATTCGATGTGGTGATCAATTTTAACTATCTGCTTAGCAGTTGTTATTCTTTGATCCATGATTCTAGGAGTTTCAGAACAATCGACAATTATAGCCAATGAGTTCTTAACAACATCATCGCTAACAGTGTCATAATCACCAAGAAGTGAATGAAGGTTATCTTGACCATAACCTAAAGAATAAATTTGCTTATTTTTAAATTTGGTACGTAAGATTTCACGTAAACCTAAAGATGAACCATAGCAATCGCAGTCAGGATTAACGTGACCGTGAATTGTTATAACATCATACTTTTTAATTAACTTATAGATGTCTTTAGCAGCTTTATTCATTAATAGTCTTCCTCGTGTTCGTTCTTTGGCTTATCAAAGTCGATGTCATCGTCTTGTTCATTATCTTCTTCATCTTCTTCGCCAAGTTCTTCTTTGTTTAATTCTTTTTCTTCTATATCTTCATATTCGATTTCATCGTCCTCAAGTTCTTCTTCAATCTTTGGATGAACCTCATCAAATTTATAACGATTGATTAAATCAAACATACCATTACCAACCATAGCGAATCTGCCATCAACAGTTAATTGGCTATATAAGGATGTCATTTTATCTTTCTTTGTAGTTTCATCTAAAGCTAAGCCTGCTTTTTTAGCGGCTTTATCGAAAAGTTCTTTGAAAGAAATAGGTTTTTTTGATTCATTAAGAATATCGAATGCATGATTAATAAGTGATTTTTGTTCCATAAAATATACC
>CAVIPD010000031.1:8568-13565 GCA_963644775.1 bacterium
ATATTTGTTGGAGCACTTACTCCAATGATGTTAAGAGCATTTCTCATAACAATCATTCCAGCTTTTGCTAATGCAAGTCTGGAAGCAGTGACATCTAAATTGTCACGATTTATAACACGACATTCAGTATAGAAAGCATGTATTGCACTTGCTAATTCTTGAATGTATGTTGCGATTAAATACGGGGCACGTTTTTTTGCAGCAACTTGGACTAAACGTGGAAAATCATTGAGGCACTTAAGTAAATCAATTTCTTGTTTTTCCATAAGTAATTTTGCTGATTCATCAAGTTTGATATCTTTAGCGCTATCAAGAACTTTAAATAATCTTGCGTGAGCGTACTGAGCGTAATAAACAGGGTTTGATGAACTATGTTCTAATGCTAGATTTAAATCGAAATCTAAATGTGCACTGGCTGCTCTAGAAACAAAGAAATATCTTGCAGCGTCAACGCCGACTTCTTCACATAATTCTCTAAGTGATACACCAGCACCAGTTCTTTTAGACATTCTAACTTCTTCACCATCTTTAATTAAACGAACAATTTGAATAAGTTCGATTTCAAGAGTGTCCTTAGAATATCCTTGCATCATTAAAGCAGATTTCATTCTATTTATATAACCATGATGATCTGCACCAAGAACATCGATTAATAAATCATAGCCTCTTGATAACTTAATTAAGTGATAAGCAATATCTGGCATCATATAAGTATAGCTACCATCTGATTTAACAACACAACGATCTTTATCATCCAAGAAATCTGTTGTTTTTAAGAATGTAGCGCCATCTTGAACATATGAATATTTTGAAAATTTATTTTCAAGCACATCTTGAACATGGTTATTTTTTCTAACATCAGTTTCTAATGTAACAATGTCAAATTTGACTCTATATTGTTCAAGATCTCTCCAAATTTTTTTGAGTTCTGCTTCCATTCCAAATTGAGTAATGAATTCAAAATTCTCCTTAGTTTGTTCTAAATATTTTGTGCCATATTTATTATTAAAATCTTTAGCGATATCAATGATATCTTGAGCATGGTAACTATCTAAAGGTAGTTCAACATTTTCGCCATTAAGTTGACGATAGCGAATATCAAGTGAAAGTCCTAATGTATGGATTTGGTTTCCTGCATTATTAACATAGTATTCTCTTGTTACATCATACCCGGCAAAATCATAAATTCTACAAATGCTATCACCGACAGCAGCGATACGAGCGTGGCCAAGATGTAAATCTCCTGTTGGATTAGCAGAAACAAATTCGACATTAACTTTCGTTCCATTAGGTTCTCCGCGACCATAATTTTTATCTTCTTTTAAAATACGTTCAACAATTGAATTTATTGTATCTTTCTTTAAGAAGAAGTTAATAAATCCAGGACCTGCAATTTCAATTTTGTCAATGCCTTCTTTATCAATTAATGAAACAATATTATCGGCGAGTTGACGAGGATTCATGTGCAGTCTAGAAGCAAATTTAAGTGCTGTATTAGTTGCATAATCTCCATGCTCTGGATTTTTAGTGTTTTCAATAACAATCTCATTAGGTAAAACTTCTTGGCCTAATGACGCTAAACATTTGATAATTCTTTCTTTTAATGTTAATTCAATATTCATAAGACAACCGGTTTATTATATTTATAAGATTATAAATAGGCAAGTACTATTTATGTTTTAACATGACAATGGCTTGAGCCTTGCATGCTTTACCTTCACCTATAGGACCAATTTTATTAAATGACATTGCTTTAATTGAAACATTGATTGGTCTAGTATCAAGAATTTCAGCAATTTTCTCCCTCATTGGAACAACATATTCTCTTAAATATGGATGCGCTGTTGCGATTTGGATATCAATGTTATTGATCTTGAATCCTTCTTTATGCATGATTTCGACAACATCTTTAAGTAATTCAACACTTGAAATACCTTCATATTTCGGATCTGAATCTGGAAATAATGTTCCTAAATCATCATATGTCATTGCACCTAAGATGCTTTCAGCAACAGCATGCAAAACAACATCAGCGTCGCTATGGCCATCAAGACCAATTTCGCCTTTTATTTCAATTCCACCTAGAAATAATTTTCTACCTTCTTTAAATGGGTGGATATCTTCACTAAAACCAATTCTAAACATATTAATTTATCTCCTTACACATTAAATCTAAAGAAAACCACATCGCCATCATTCATGATGTATGTTTTCCCTTCCATACGTAATTTACCTGCTTCTTTTAAAGCGAGTTCACTGCCATATTGTTTAATATCATCAAAAGCATATACTTCTGCTTTAATAAATCCCTTTTCAAAATCGGTATGAATAATACCAGCACATTGAGGTGCTAACATACCATTTCTAAATGTCCAAGCTCTGCATTCATCTTCACCAACCGTAAAGAAAGTTGAAAGATTTAACAACTTATATGCTGCTTTAATAACTTTATCAAGTCCTGATTCAGTTGCACCAAGGGAAGATAAAAATTCTTGTCTTTCTTCCTTTGGTAAGGATGATAATTCATATTCAATTTCACAAGAAACAGGAATAACTTGTGAATTTTCTTTAGCAGCAATTTCTTTGACGACATTAAGATATTTGCAATTATCTAAATCCATGTAATCTGAATCGCTGACATTAGCGACATAGATAATAGGTTTAAGAGTTAATAAATGATAATTTTTGAATGCATATTCATAATCTTCTGGTTTCATTTTAAGTAGACGAGCAGGTTCGCCTTTTAAAAGATGTTCACGAAGAGGCTCAAGAATACTTACTTCGTATACTGATTCTTTGTCTTTATTAACACGGGCTTTATTAATAACTGTATTTAAACGTTTTTCAACAGTTGATAAATCCGCCATAGCGAGTTCAAGATTAATTGTTTCAATATCACGTTTTGGATCAACTGTTTCATCAACATGAATAATTTCATTTGAATCAAAACATCTAACTACTTCAACAATTGCATCACATTCACGAATATGAGAAAGAAATTGGTTACCTAAACCTTCACCTTTTGATGCACCGCGGACAAGTCCAGCAATGTCATAAAATTCAAAAGTAGCTTGAATCGTTCTTTTTGGTTTAAATAAATTCGATAAAAAATTTAACCTTTCATCAGGTACGTTAACAACGCCTGTATTTGGATTAATGGTGGCAAACGGATAATTTGCAGCCTCAACATGTGAATTTGTAATCGCATTGAAGAGAGTTGATTTTCCGACGTTTGGTAGCCCGACAATTCCAGCTTTAAGTGACATAGTTTCTTCCTTTTTTTAGGTGCTTATTATATAATAAGCGATTAAGTTTAGCAACATAAAAGAAAAAGTCCATAAAAATGGACTTTATGAACAAACATCAAGATTAACCGATTTTTTTGATGTTATTAGCGCGCAAACCTTTTTCGGATTCTTCTAAGTCGAATTCTACTTCTGCGTTAGGTTCAATGGTTTTGTAACCTTCCATGACAAGGGATGAGTAATGGAAAAAAGCATCTCTTCCATCTTCGGTCTTGATAAATCCGAATCCCTTTTCTGGATTGAAACGTACAACTTTGCCTTTCATAAAATCCTTTCCTATTATCTTAAGATAATATATTTTATATTTTTGTTATTGTTATGCTTCCGTAATAATCGGAGCATTCATTTACTGAAATTTTGTAGCCAACCTTATTTCCGTTGTTAAATGAATCGCCGTTATAAAAGAATGTGCTTGATGCTTCAAACGATGATCCTTTAGTGAATAAAGTATTATTAGTTGCAATTTTGCCTTTTTTAAATGTGTTTACACCACCAGCTTCCATAAGATGGCATAATTTATAATCACCTTTATATTGATTTAAGTATGAATATGATTCTGAATTTGATGCACCAATAGCGTACATTTTTCCAGTTTCAATGTTATTAGCGTAATCAATCATTCCGCCTCTAATGTTTAGTTCAACAATACGTGAATCGATATGATAGATTCTAAAACCACTTTTTGTATACATTTGTAACTCATTGCAAGAATATCTTGTTTGAGCGTCTTTTTCATTCATTCCATATGGTGCATAGTACTCAATTATTATGTATTCATCGCACGCTGATTTATTCCAAGAATCGTTTATAACGATTGCATCACCATAAAAGGCACTTGCACGAAGTTTTAATGTAACAGATTTATCAGTCTTAACATAGTAAGGATTAACCCATCCTAAAAGCATCTTTGAATAGATATTTTCATCACCGATATTGTTAGAATGCATTTCGATTGCACCACTAGGATCCCAACCATCTTCGTCATAGCAATAATAATCATCAAGTCCAAGAAGATGACCAGATTCGTGAATTAATGTATGCGCATCGACTTTATCGCCATATGCAGCATAATAAGATTTTGTTGAATTTGAATTACAAATGAATTGATATCCACACCACATATAAGAATTGACTACAGGTAACTCAACATTTGGTTTGCTTGTATTCCAATTGCACCAAGCCCAATATTTCTTGCTAGAATTAACAGGATTTGTGTACAAAAATACTGTCGCGTCGATATAACCATCGCCATCTTTATCATATTTTTGACGATATTGAGCGTAATCAGAGCTTGCTTCAAAAACTTCTAATACAGATGAATCAGGATTTGATGAAGAAACTGACGAAACATTTAAAACAGGTGCAACTTCACCATTAATATGTAGTTTTCCATAACTACTAGCTTCATAATATGAAGAAACAGATTGCCAACCTGTTTCATCGGCTTTTCCAAAAAACGCTTTGTTAACATTATTTAGCATTTCATCTGTCCATTTTGTAGCAGAGCCAATTCTGACCGGGACAACCAAAATGCTTTGATCTCCGCTAGATTTTAAACTAATAATATTTGTCGTTTTAGATACATCACGAGCTTCTAATGAAAAATCATTTACTTTGTAATAGCCATCTCCACTATCAGGTTGAAAAGGATCAATTGATATAGATGTTGGTCTTGTAGAACAACCACTAACT
>CAVIPD010000032.1:0-6599 GCA_963644775.1 bacterium
TTCTTCATAATCATAGGAAATTGTATTAGCTTTAATATTAAATTCATTAAATGTTCTAATGATGTTATTGATTGTTTCTAAATCAAGATTATTTTTTGCTGATGTTTCAATCATAGCTTGCTTTAAATTGGCAAGCATCTTATTAAAATCTTTTTTGGCTTCTTTACGATTGGCTTTGTTTTTTAGAAGCATAGCTTCTGTAATTTGTTTACCAATTCTAACAATAGGATTAAGAGATGATAATGGATCTTGGAAAATCATCGCGATTTTATCACCACGAATATGATACATATCATCTTCTGTACATTTTAATAAATCTTTACCATCATAAATGATTTCGCCCGATTCAATGATGGCATTACCAGCAGAAATTCCTAATATAGCACGTGATGTAACCGATTTGCCTGAACCTGATTCGCCAACAATAGCAAGAGTTTTACCTTTTTCAAGGTTGAATGAAATATCGCGAACTGCTTTAACAGTTCCGTTATTAGTTCTAAAAGATATTTTTAATTTCTTTACTTCTAATATTGACATAACTATTCATCACTTCCTCGCAATTGTGGATTAAAGGCGTCTCTTAAGCCGTTACCGAATAAGTTGAAGCAGATCATTAATAATGAAATGATTACAGCTGGAAAAATCATTAAAGATGGATATGAAGTCCAAATAGCGGATGCTTCAGAAAGCAATGTGCCTAATGATGTTGATGTAGCATCGCCTAATTTAACAATGCCTAAATAAGACAACATACTTTCTGAGAAAATAACACCTGGAATAACTAAAACTGATGATGTGATAAGTGTTCCTAACGTATTTGGGAAAATGTGCTTCCACATAATTCTTTTATCAGATGCACCCAAAGTTCTTGCAGCAAGAACATATTCTTGATTTTTAAAACGATAGAATTGAGATCTAACAGAAGATGCTGTTCCAATCCAACCTGTTGCAATATAAGCAAACAATAAGCATATAAATGATCCGACCTTTGCCGCTAAATGAAGTTGGAATAGCGTAACAACAATAATAAACGGCACTTGAACAAGAATATCACTAATTCTTTCCATGACTAAGTCAGTTGTACCACCATAATAGCCTTCAATAGCACCATATATAGCACCAATAATAAAATTAACAAGGCTAACTAAAACAGCAACGATTAACGAAAGTCTAACGCCTGTTGCAAGACGATAAATCATCGAATAACCCTGTGAATCTGTACCAAAAATGTAGTTTGGTTCACGCCCATATAAAAAGCGATAGTAGTTATAATATAAAACCCTAACCTTATATTGAGCGGTTTCAGTTGAACCACCACCAGAATAAACGTGATAGACGAAATTTCCAGACGCATCACGCATATAGTTTTCTTCTAAAACAAGCTTGTCACTAAATGGTTGGACGACCGCTTCGCCATCAACAATTTTAATTGGATCACATTTTTCATTTGTTTTATACCAATAGTTAGCAGCTTCTTTGCTAGTAGGCTCATAAGAATATTCATTACTAGCAATAATAGGATATAAAACCTTTAAATTATTTTGTTTTTCCCATTCTTGGATAACAGCGAATTGTTTTTGTTCAATTTGAATGTATTTAAATCCAATAGCAAGATATTGATCAACCGCAACTGTATAACTGTTTTGAGAAGTGCGACCACTCATTGTTTGAGTTACACTTTCAACATTAACAACTGGTTGATAATAAGATTTTTTAGATTCTTCAATAGAAATTGTAGATTTTCCTTCTTCAAATTCTGCTGCAACGCCTTTCGCATATTCAAAAGTAATTGTTCTATCAGTGTATGAATCAACCTTAGAACCATTAATGCCAAGTCCATAGAATGTTGTACTTCTTGGGCCTTTTTTACAATAGTAAGGGTCCATTAAAGTTTGAACATTACCAGGTGTAGCAATAGGCACAATAACTGCAAATAAAATAATTATTCCGATGATAATAGACGCAGCAACACTAGCTTTGTTTCTAGTAAATCTAATGAATGCATCCTTAAAATAACCACGTGACTTAGTCGCGAGTTTTTGATCGTGAAGTTCGACATTATCATTAGCGAACGAGAAACGATCATCTACTAATTCTGCTTTTACTTTCTCTTTCGCCATTATTTTTGCCCCATTTTAATACGTGGATCAATAAATCCATATGATATATCAACAACAATACCAGCAGTTAAACCAATTAATGTGTAGAAAATTGAATCTAACATAAAAATATCATAGTCAAGTTGGTTAATTGAATTAATATACAAAGAACCAACGCCAGGAATTGAGAATATCTGCTCGATAATCATCGATCCACCCAAAATTCCAATAAACGATGAAATAATCATCGGAAGAATAGGAACCATTGCATTTTTTAAAGCATGTTTTGTTGTAGCTTGAGCTTTGGTTAAACCTTTAGTTCTTGCCAATAGCATGTAATCTTGTGTTAAGGTTTCAGTTAATTCAGCACGTGTAAATCTACATAATCCTGCAATTTCACCAAATGAAAGAGCTAAGATAGGAAGAATCATTGAGCTAAACATCTTAGGTGTGAAATAACTTCCTCCTGCTTCTTCTAGAGAATACATAACATTGGTAGGAACCCAACGTAATTTAAAATAAAAGATATATTGCACTAAAAACGCGTATACGTAACTAGGAACGCTGACAAATAAGATAACAAGTGTCGAGATGACGTGGTCTTGCCATTTGTTTTTCTTAATAGCAGCATAAATTCCTAATCCGATACCTATTGGAATTGAGAAGATTAGTGAATATAAATTAACAATTACTGTTGGAAGAATACGTTCACCCATGACTTCAGCAGCAGGTTTCATTAATGAAATTTTCCATGATGTACCAAAGTCAAATCTGGTGAAGATATTTTTTAAATAAATTCCATATTGAACAATAATAGGCTCGTTATAACCTAGCGCCTCCCATCTAGCAGAAATAACTGCTTGAAGATTTTTGTCTTGAGGCATTTCTCTAGGAAGTAAACGAATAAGGAAGAAACAGATAGTTACAATGATAAAAAACGTAAATAACATAAGTAGAATACGTTTTAATACATATTTAAGCATATAATTTCCTCCTTTCTTTTATTGTTCTTAAGACAATTCAAACGCAACGAGCATAATCCCGTTGCGTTTGAAATTGTAATAAATTAATTAGTAATTATCAATTCAAATATTATTTGTAATCGATTTTACCACCGTTCTTTTTGACATAGTCTGACCATTGAGCGTTGGTATAGTTATACTTCATTAATCTAAATCCACCGAAATCATACATAATGTTATACTTTTCAGTGATGTAGCTGACTTGATAACCAAGTAAGAATGCTGAAGTTGATCCACAAAGTGGGATTCTATAGTATTTTTCAAGGAAAGCTTCTTCAAGAGCAGCTGTAATTCTTAATTTGACTTCATTACTTGCGCTAGCGTATTTACCTTTGCCAATAAGGACATTGGACCATTCTTGCCATGTAAGTGTGTCATCGAAATTGTATGAAACGCCTTCTTCGACATAATCAAATTTAATTTGTAATTCTTCGGTTTTTGGATCCCAACAAGCTAGTTCGTTAACATCATATTGATCTGGATCGCAATAAACTTGCATGTTACGGAATGGGTAGAATGCGGCACCACCCCATGCACCATAACCGATAGCATATTCACCTGCTGGAACAGCACCATAACGATCTTCAACGTTACCGACTGCTTCAAGTGTGAATGATGCAAATCCTGAACCTTCGATAGCTTGTGCCATATATTTGTTCAATAAAGCCATTTGTGCTTGTTCATCTGATTGAATAGCACCTTTTGAATAAGCAACTTTGATGTGAATATCGCCACCTGTATATAAACCTGAGGCAACAAGTTCATCATGAGCTTCCTTCATTAAGTTTTTAGCTTCTGTTAAGTTAAAGCCGGTGATTGAAGCATATGCATCTTCAAGAGTTGCGTAAGCTTTACCATCGCCGTATTCAACTCCATAAAGATTACATACAGCTTGCATAGCTGGTTCTGAATGTCTATAAGATGATTCTGGATTGTTCCAAATATCATAATGATATAAATCATTCATAAGTGCATATGCAGGAGTGTAAGCAGCTGTTGCTGTAACAAATTCCGCTCTATCAATAGCTAATGACATAGCCTTTCTGAATTTTGTGTTTGTTAAGACAACTGAATTTTTGTTGCCTTTTGAAACATCCATAGCTTTTAGATTTGCTTCATTTGTGTTAAAGAAGAATGACATTGTGTATGTTTCATCAACTTGATAAAGAGCATCAGACAATGTGTATTCACTCAATTCAGAAGATGTTGGTGAGTATTCTGTTAATTCACCAGCAAGGAATTTTTGTTTTGCGGCTGCATCAGTGAGAACATCGATAACAACTTTTGTTGTTTGATATTGTTGAACTTTAGCGCCATTAACTTCGAATAATGTTTCAGAATATAATTTACCGCTTTCGGTTTTTGTATATCCATGCCAATTTTCGTTTTGAACTAAAACCATTTGCTTATCAGCTTCTAATGATTTTAGTTTGTAAGGTCCAAATGAGACTGTTGCATCAACTGATGTACCATATTTAGTTGTAACAAGTGCACCAGTTTTATCAAGATTGGCATCATATTTTTCTGTATGAACCAACCATGTGTCTGCAAATGAAACTAATGTTTGTGAAAGATCAAGTGGTGTGTTCATGACATAGTTGAATGTTAAGTCATCAACTTTATATAAACCAACTGATGCATCCCAATCTGCTTCGGCAATTGTTTTTAAGCCAACAAGGAAGTAAAGTTCTTCATCAGCTTCGGTTTTCCAGAAGCTAACAATTGCATCCCAAATTGCTTTGTAATCTGCATTAGCAAGAATTTCAGATAACTTTTTACCTTCAATTTCCTTGGCTCCTTCAGCAACTTCTGTTGTAAGATATCCACTAGCTGCATACATTTCGAGCAATTTTTGGCCACTGACATTATAATCTGATTGAGCTTCTGAGTTAAATTTGGATGATTCGAATACAGTGTAATCGCCAATTGTTTTTGTACCACCAATTGTGAAGACAAAGTCTGCACAAGTGGTTTCATCATAATGTTCAGCAACTGAATAGCCGTTAAAGTAGCCAGTTGATCCTTGATAATAGTAGTTATATGCGCCAGCAATGGCAGATTCACCACTAATATAGAGGTTAGCGCGATAGTTTTTCATGCTAGGATCGAGAAGGCGTTTGCCTGATTCGATGAATGAACTTGCATTAATGACAGTGCCGTCTTCGAATTTCAATCCTTCACGAAGTTTAATTTGATAGACATATTTTCCTGGTTCGCCAGCACATTCTGCTTCATAATTAGAAACATCATCGTCTGAAGCGCCTACATATTTCTTTAATGCAGCTTTACCTTCATCAGTAAATGTGACGTCGGTAACTGATTCAGCCATGTCATATGCCCATTGGTAGATACCTTTTTCAGTATCTTTTGGTTGTAATGATACAAAACCTTCACTTAAGTATGAGAGAACTGAAGAATCGGCATTAGTTTCCCATGCGTGAGGGTTCCAGTTAGTTGCAAGTGCAGAAGTATAACCACGATAAGTGTAGCCATCTGGATCTTCAACACCACCACATGATGTTAAACCAGCGACTAATGCTAAACCTGTACAAGCAAGAATAAGTTTAGTTTTTTTCATAACTGTGTTTTCCTTTCTTTTTGTTTTAAAGCTCTACTCCAATTCCAATTCGCGCAAAGAGGAATCTTTTCGAATGCTAATTTGAGAGAAGAAAGAACACACGTCATATCAATCTCTCTAAAATTAGTTTGTGTATATTATATATATAATGAATACGTATGCAATAAAAAATCGAATTTGATACGCCAAAAACCGTTGTATTTGATAATATTATTATTTAATTTCTTTCGATGGATTTGCGACAAAAATTGAATATTCGTAAATATTAGAATTTTTATCAATTGATTTGATAATAAAGCCGTAATTTTCTAAAACTGAACGAATTAATAAATCGAATTTAGATGAATATGTGATTATTTGACGATGCGAATACAATTTATGTAGATATGTCACAACTACTAGAATAAGTTCTTGATAAAATGTTCTTGTATCGTGTGGTTTATATAATGTGAAAGATAAATAAATATATGGACTATTTAAATAAAGCGATAATCTTCCAACAATTTGTTTATCCTTCTCAATTGCAAAATTTTTTTCGCCATCGCAATCTAAATCATCATTAAAACTATTATGAAAAGTTGTTAAAAATTCATTTCTATCTTCTAAAGAAGATGTTTCTTCTTCCATGAGTTTATTTAAAATTGGAAGATCATCTCCAGTATAATTACGAATTAAAAAATTTTTACTTTCAATAATATCCATAATTTATATCTAATTAGATAATAACATAAGTGAAAATCAATGCAATTTTTTATATGAATAAGAAATGAAAAATAAATTTCTTAAATTGATATCGTCAAGAGTAATAAAAAATACCAATCAATTGACTGGTACAAATATCATTTATGGTGGAGCTACGGAGAATCGAACTCCGGATCCAAGCTTGCAAAGCTAGTGTTA
>CAVIPD010000033.1:0-2962 GCA_963644775.1 bacterium
TCATAAATGCCTGTTGAAGCGCCACTAGGAACTTCGGCACGAGCGAACATACCATTTTCTAAAGTGACATCAACTTCAACTGTTGGGTTTCCACGTGAGTCGAGAATTTCACGACCGTGGATAGATTTAATTGAAAATTCCATTTTTAAAAATTCCTTTACTGATAAGCATAATAGTTTATTCATATACCTTTTACAAGTAAAAATATAAAATTTTTAAAAAAGGAGTGATAAATCACTCCCTTAATCTTCGTAATAGTAGAATGTTATGTTTCTAATCATTACCCTACCAGTAACTCCAATACCACTTTCATCAAATGTTTCTGTGTAGATAGTTAATGACTGTGTTCCCTCGCCTTCTATTTCGATATTAGCAGTTCCAATTTTTCCATGATCTTCTGTTTTCAAATCTAATGAATAAAGAGGTGTCTTTCCTGAAGCGAATTTCAATTCACATTGAGTATCTGCGGATATCGTGCCTTCAGTTGGATAATCAAATGATTTCCAATATGATTCAGCTTCGACAGAAATTTTCGCTAATTTTTTAGTAAAGTTTAATGTCATTTTACCGTTGTCAGAACCACTACCTAATTGGAATGCAACAGAGTTTGAATGATCACCATACGCCCCACTTTGAATTTTGTTTGAATCAGTAATATCACTAATCAATGTTGTATCGTTGTTTAAATATTTAACAAGTTCAGCTCTTTTTGCAGAATAATCATCTCCACCAAATTGTGTTCCTTGCGTGAAACTCCAGTTTAATGTATTAACGCTATAAGATAATGTTGTCTTAGGAGAAGTTGTGGTAGAACTTTCGCTTGAAGAGGCTGATGTTTCGCTCGAACTAGTTGAAGTTGATGTTGAGCTTATATCTCCACCATTATTGCATCCACTAATCAAAAATGATGCTAGTAAGATTGGAATTATTTTAGTAATTTTGTTCATTTAGAAAACTCCTTATGAAATAAATATAACATATTATGGAAATCAAGCTTAAATAAAACTAAAATAAAATTAAATCATTAACCAATTAGGTTCAAAAAAGGAGAGATATACTTTATGTATCAACCGAAAATGAAGCTAACGGAAGAACAACTTGCTATTTTAAATGGCAAGGAAGGTGAAACAAAAGCTAAGGTCATGGAGACAATTGTTCGTTATGGGGATATGTTTGAAGCTAGCGAACTTATTAAAGTCACCCACGGCCAAGGCCACTTAGTTACTTCTTTTGGCTTACAACTTCTCACCCCTGTCTATCGTGTCATGGATGAGCTCATCAATGCTGGTTTAAAAGTCGAAGATGGTTTTACCATGGATCCAAGACCAGTAGATTTTAAAAATGTTAAATGTGATCCACTTGAAAAACTAATTTTTAAAAAGATTCTTTATGGTACTCAAGGTAGATATGAAGAACAACTTAGAAAATTAGGTTTAAAGGATAAAGATGCATTCTCTTGTGCATGTTATTTTAATGAAATGGGTAACGTGCCTAAGAAAGGCGATATTCTTTCATGGGCAGAAAGCTCTGCAGTTAACTACGCAAACTCAGTTCTAGGTGCAAGATGTAATCGTAATTCAGGTATTATTGATATCTTTGGTTCAATTATCGGTTATGTTCCTAAGTTTGGTTTATTAACAGATGAAGGCAGAAAAGCAACCTGGAGAGTTATTGTTAAAACAACCAAAAAACCAATTCCTCAAATCTTAGGTAGCGCCATTGGAATGAAAGTTATGGAAGATGTTCCATATGTCATTGGTTTAGATAAGTGGATTGGCGAAGAACTCAATGATGAAGTTAAAGACTATCTAAAAGATTTTGGTGCTGCTACTGCATCTAATGGAGCAGTTGGTCTATATCATATTGATAAGATCACTCCAGAAGCTAAAGATCTTGGTGAAAAACTTCTTGTCGATAATCCAAAAGAATACATTATTGATGATGAAGAACTTGAAAGAGTGTACAAATCATATCCAATCATGTGGAAGAAGAAAAATAAAGAAGGTAACAAAGCATTTATCGGTTGCCCTCATTTATCACTATCACAACTTAATGCATGGTCAGATAGAATCATTAATGTCTTAAAAGAAAAAGGACGCAAGAAAGTTGCAGTTGAAACTGTTTTATGCACTGCTCCTCACGTTAAGGAAGTATTTATTAAAACCGAAAAATATCAACAACTATACGCTACAGGTGCTAGAGTAACATGCATTTGTCCACTTATGTATACTTCAAATCCTTTAACAAAACGTCATAGATTAATGACATGTTCGAACAAACTAAGAACATACACATTAGCAAGATATTATAAGGATGATGAATTACTTGATATCATCACCGGAAAGAAGGCCAAATAAAATGAAAGAATTTAAAGGTCGCGTCTTAGCAGCAGGAACATATAAAGGACCTGCAGTTGTTTCTCATCAAGGTGTAAATACATTAGCAACATTCCAAAAATCAGCATTAGGCAAGAAAAAAGAAGTTATTGTTGCAGATCAAAATAACCCAGATATTTATGGAAAAAACATTACCGGTATTGCCTTATGTTTACCTCAAACAATTGGTTCAACAACAGGAGGAATGGTACTTCAAGTTATCTGCTCAATGAAATCAAATCCAGCGTGTCTATTATTCTCAGAACATATTGACTCACTCGCTGGAGCAGGCGTTGTCTTATCAACTGTTTGGGAAGGTAGTAAGATGATTGCAATCGATCAACTTGGAAAAGAATTCCTTGAAACTGTTAAAACAGGCGATACAGTTGAAGTTAAGGAAGATGGAACAGTTATCGTTTATTAAAATAACTTTTGTTAAATCTTCCAATATTGAACTTGTTCAACGTTAATTCAAACATTAAAAATGCTTGGCTAATAACCAAGCATTTTTAGTTGAGAATCTTAGGTAATTTAATTTCTTTTTTATATTTAATAATAGGAATAAATATTAATGCACTAAAGAAAGC
>CAVIPD010000034.1:0-2182 GCA_963644775.1 bacterium
GATGCAAACACTGTATGAACAGGCCTATTCTCGCTTTTAGATAATGATTCCACTAGATTATTAATGCCATCAGGATTATGGCCTCCATCAAGAATTAGACGATCATCAATATATTCAAATCGGCAACTAAATGGGGTGGCTAATAAGCCTTTTTTTATAGTTTCTTCATCTATAGGAATAACTTCTTGAAGTTGTTTAGTAACTTCGATAGCTAAGGAAGCATTCTTGCATTGATAAAATGCTTTAGTATTTAATTTCAATCCTTTAAAAGGATAATAATCAAATATAATATTATTTCCTTCTAGATGATCATTATGATAATCGCTCACATTAATAATTGGAGCATCCATCATTTTTGCATATTCTTTTATAGCATATAATGCAGTTTCATCGAGTTTACCTAACACAACCGAAGTTTCTTCTTTAATAATTCCGGCTTTATTATAAGCAATTTCAGAAACGGATCTACCTAAATAAGCGGTATGTTCCAAGCTTACATTTGTAATAACACTTATTAATGGTTCAATTACGTTTGTAGCGTCAATAAATCCACCCATACCAACTTCAATAACTACTAAATCAAGATTATGCTTATTAAAACACATTAATGCGATAAATGTTTGCATCTCAAATGAAGATAATTTATAGCTTTCAAATTCATTAACATATTCATTAAATAATGCTAAGTATTCTTCATTAGAAATATCGTTTCCGTTAATCTTAATCATCTCAGTAACATCACTTAAATAAGGTGAATTAAATAATCCAACATTAAGTCCTTTAGCGAGATAGATATTATAAATATAATTCGCAGTTGAACCTTTCCCGTTTGATCCAGTTAAATGAATAGATTTAATATCGAAAGAAAGTTTCATATGAGAAAGAAATTTGTCATAGTTTTCTCTTTCATATGTTGAATAGTTATGTTCTTTAAAATAAATTTCTAATTGCTTAATACTAGTAATCATATCCATTAGATTTCTTTGCTTTATCCATCATGCGTTTGTCATCCCTAGCTTTAATAACCTCACGCTTATCATATTTCTTTTTAGGCTTACCTAACGCGATTTCAACCTTAGCTTTGCCTTTCTTCAAATACACTTTTGTAGGAACAACCGTGCAGCCTTTTTCTTGTGCTTTATGTTCTAACTTAAATATTTCTTTTTTATGGAGCAATAACTTTCTTGTGCGATTAGGTTCGTGATTAAAAATGTTTCCTGATTCATATTGAGCAATATGCATATTTAATAAGTATGCTTCTTCATTGCGAAAAACAACGTAAGCATCCATTAAGGTTGCTCCGTTTCTTCTAAGGGATTTGATTTCGGTTCCGACTAGTTCGATTCCGCATTCAACAAAATCATCAAGAAAGTAATTATAAAATGCCTTAGAATTATTGACTAAAATCTTTATATGATTTTCCATAGACTTTAACCTATGAAATTATAATGTTTTCAAATTGAAAAATCATTATTATAATTAAACAAAGGAGTTAATTTATGGAAAATTTAAAAAGAGGAAGCATGATTTTATCATTAATTTCAGGCATTTTAGAGGTTGTTGTTTCTTTCATTTTTTATTGGCTTATTTATAGCATAATCAAAAGTAATGATATCGGCGATATGTCACTTCCAATGGTTGTTTTGATGTGTGGATTACTTGGAGGCGTTCTTGCTATTGTTGCCGCATGCTTTGTTAAATCTACCAAAATTGTCGCTCCAATATTGATTCTTGCTGCGGCAGTATTACTTATTTTTGCAACATTATTTTTAATTATTAAATCATCTACATTAAGTCAAATCTCAGATGCCACAATGATTATTCTTCCATTCTTCATTGTTCCTAATGCCTTATGTTTAACTGCAGGTATTATGGGGCTTGTTGCAGGATGTTCAAAACAGTAAGAATAAAATCTCATTAATAAATAAATTGGTATGACTTAGTCATACCTTTTTATTATATAAATTATTTAATTGTGGTTTTTTCTGCTAATCTTTGAGAATGATTATATGCTCTTGATAACGATAATGACGTAATAGCGGCACCAAGAATTAAAATTGCTAAACCAACTTGATACCAAATAACTTCGTCAATTGCGATTGTTCCGGAAAATGGAACTGATTTAGTTACGAAAATATATTTAACATTATTTAAATGACTTACTAAGACAATATTAAGCACC
>CAVIPD010000034.1:2192-7292 GCA_963644775.1 bacterium
CTAATGAAGAAATAACTAAGACAAGTGATACAGAATAGCATGGAATTTTATAACGCATTGATTGATCGTTCTTTGAGAATGTTCCTACGATATAAAAAATAGCAAGGAAACCTAATGAAGTATACATTAAAAGTTTAAATAGAATTAAGGCTATAGAGATAACTAGAGCAACAATATATGATGAAGCATCTTTACCAACGTTATACATATTAATTAACTTAAGCAATAAATTAGTCGATCTTAATGGGTAGTTAGTTTGAACAATTGGTTCACCTAATGAAGATAACAAAATAAGCGACAATATAAATAGAGCAATAAAGACAATTCTTTCTGCAAAGATAATTTTAGCTTTCGAATCATATGATGTGATGATTTTAAAAATTGATATCGCCACTAATGTAAAGCAGCCAACAAGAATAAAATTATTAAGCATTGATTGACTAACGTATAGAGTGCTTTCATCAAATGTAAAGGCTGTAGACGCAAGCATTCTAGTGGCAATTAAATTACTTAAAACAACAACTGCTAAATAAACATAGAAATTATTTGTTTGTTGCTTTTTTGCAAGGTTTTTCGTACAACAAAGTATTCCTTTGATACCAAAAATATAAGTTACAACGATATTTGCTAAAACGATAATAAATTGAAATGATGTTCCTAAGATTATTGATACAATACAATTAACATCACTTAAATCTTTGATATTGGTAAATAATTTTTGCCATGATTCAATTAAGAAATAATATGAATATCCATAGTAAGAAGAAACATTATTAGAAACACTGATATATTTCCCAAATACAGCAAGTAACCCTAAAGCAAAAGTAACTAACGCCATTACCGTTGATATAGTTGAAAAGATAGTTTCTAATCTTGTTTTCTTAATTGGTGCTTTATTATCTTCTACATGCGTTTTATGTGGAATCTTTTTTCCGCATTTAGGACAAAAATCGCAATCAGGTGAAATAATACTACTACATTTTGGGCAAACAATATTGCCATCAATGCGAGAACCACAATTAATACAGTATGTTGCATTTTCAACGTTTTCAAAATTGCATTTAGAACACTTCATAATTATTTCTCCACAAAAGGATGATCAAAGTGAATAACAACGTTAATAGTTTTATTCTCTTCAATATTCATCTTCTCTTTAATTATACTAATAATCTTTTGTTCATTCATTCTACATTCATAAGGAATCACAATATCAAAAATAGTGTTGATATGTGTTGGACCATACACCACTCTAAAATCATGAAGAGTAAACTCTTTATTTATATCATTAACGATATTAATGGCCTTAGCTTTCAATCTAGCAGTCTCAGGATTAGATAAGTCAACTGGATCTATATGAATCGTTAATTCAACATTATGCTTTGTGCGAACATCATTTTCGATATTATCAATTAAATCATGAGATTTCATAACATCAATTGAAGCATCGACTTCAACATGAACACTCATAAAGATTTTAGTAGGTCCATAGTTATGCGCCATAACATCATGAATACCTAATACACCTTGGTATGAAAGTATTTCATTAAGTATAACTTTAATATCTTCTTTAGCAGTTGTTTCACCTATTAAAGGAGATGAAGTTTCTAAAATCATCTTCACTCCAGAAAAAACAATAAATAAAGCTATAACAATGCCCATCCATCCATCAATATTCCAATTAAAGAAATACGATAATAATGCAGCAACCAGTAATAATGTAGTTGAAATAGTATCTGTTAATGAATCAATAGCGGTTGCTTTTAATGCCACACTATTAATAATCTTAGACATTTTAAAGTTAAACCAAGCTTGAATAAGTTTAAATAAGATAGCAATACCAAGAATAATAAACGACCAAATATCATATTTTGCTTCTTCGCCAGAAATAATCTTGGTGATGGAGTTATACATTAATAATGCCGCCAAAGCGACAATGATAATTGACACAATCAATCCTGTTATATATTCAATGCGTTGATGACCAAATGGATGTTTCTTATCAGCGGGTTTAGATGACATTTTAAATCCAATAACAGTAATTGATGAATTAGCGAAGTCAGATAAGTTATTAACCGAATCTGCAATAATTGAAACAGAATAAGCGAGTAAACCAAAAGCAAGTTTTAAACCAAATAAAATAGCATTTGAAATAATCCCAAACACTGCCGCAAGAATTCCATGAGAGTTTCTAACCTTTTGGTTAGTAACATCTTTATAGTTCTTAATAAATATCTTTCTTAATAGATTGATCATAATCAAAAAATTATATTACATTAACTTATATATTAACAAGAAAGGCACGCATATACGTGCCTTATCTATCGTTCATTAATATCTTATTCGTGTTTAGTTTTACGAATGAAGAAGTATCCACCAATAGCAGTAATGCTAACGAGCGAAACAATGATAATGATTGTAATTGAATCGTTAGTGTTTACGTCACCGATTTGTGTATTAATACGAGCAACAGCTGATGGACTGCGTGACATAAAGTCAGTGAGTTCAGAATGATCTGCGCTATATCTAATGATAATCTTATCGTATCTTGCTGTAATTTCATCTGTAGCAGAAGCAATTACAGTTTGGTTTGCACTTGATAATGATTTAAATTGTGTTGCAGCATTTGGCCATGCTTCACATAGAGCAGTAATATCAGTTGATTGGCCAATTGAATCACAAGCTTTTGTAAATGTGTTCATAAAGTTTGTTCTAAACATTTCTTTTTCTTCAACAATCTTGATATATGGGTCACCACTAGCGGTACTTACATATCCGCGCCAATCAGAAGTACTAGTATTACTGAATGCAGATAAATATCTATATACTGATCCGGTTGTATTTTGTTTCATTAAATATGTTCCTGCGTGGTCTCCACTTGTTTGTGGATCTAAAACCCAATTTGTTGATGCAAGAGTAACTGTAGGTTTCTCAATAACTCTAATTTGTGAATTGTTGCCTGAATCTGCAGCGCTATTATTTAACAAATAATATTTTGTTGAATCGATAGTTACACTAACTGAATAAGTCCAATCTCCAACACGCTCAAAATCAAATGCAACAGCACTTGAAACAGCTGTTTGAATTGGGGTAGAAGAAGATTCTGCTCCAGTAAGTGCAACGGTTTGATCACTATTCGCGATAAAATATCTTCCACTTTCAAATCCTAGGAATTCTGTAACTTCAACAGTTAATGTTGTTGTTTTACCTTCAAAATTTACCGTAACAACTTTACTACCGATAGCTTTATCGGCTTCCGTAAATATATATTCATCACAGTCAGTTGTGTAGCCTGAACTACATTCTGCAGTAGTTCCATCGTCATATGTTAAAGTAATCACCATACCAGTTGAGTTAAATGTTTGACCAACTCTATAACTCATTGTTGTTGGGTTTGTTTTTACTGCAATGCTAACAAGAGTTCTTTCGCCTGTAACACTTACATTAAAATCGGTAGTTTGATTACCATAACTTACAGTGAATGTTTTACTTCCGGTAGCTGCATCATCAGTAGTAAATGTATATGTTGCAGGTTCAATTGTGAAACCAGAAGTAACGTTTTCTTGTAAATAGCCACTTTCATATAAAACATTGATAGCTAAGCCGTCTGAAACAAATGATTCTCCAACACCATACATCGATTTTGTTGGATTAGAATTTATAAAAATACTATCAATAGCATCGTCCTTAACAGCTGTAACAATGCCTGATGCTTCCTTAGTTGTGCCAAATAAATAAAGAATTGATTTGATTGTAACGACTTTTCCAACAATTATATCTTTTGTTGTTTCGTTTGTAGAAAAATCCTTAGGATTGGACCAAACATAATTTGTTCCATTCCATTTAAGAGCACTTGATGTTCCTGAGCAGCCATAAACTGTTAGTTCAGTGCTGCCGTCTGAAATCTTAATAATTCCATATGATGTATTATCAACAGAAGTTACTCTACCAGTAACATTATAAGCAAGAGTTTGATCGGAACTCGATCCAGCGCATAATGCCGCTGCTTCCTTAACTGTTTTTGTAGTAACAGCAGGTTCGGAAGCAAAAACAGTGAATGTTTGTGTTGCACGGCAAATTTCTACATTTGAAGAATCATATAAACAAACTGAAATATCAGAAGTTGTGCCAGCCGAACCATGGACACTCATCGAACTAGATGAACCACTAAATTCGATTACATTAGCATTTTGTGATGTCCAAATAACATTGCTAATTTCTGTATTTCCAAAATGAGTGTACGTTAATGAATAAGAGCGTCCTGATTCGACACTATAATTACCATCGATTTTGTCTATTGAAACAGTATCTTCAATCGTTCCATTAGTATAAGTAACACTAAAATTAGTGATATCTACTCGTCCATTTGTCTTACTGCCAGTATTACCGACAGTTAATGTGATTGTAGAGGCTCCAACAGCAACAGCCGTGCCGCTAGAAACAGTTGTATCTCCGTTTTTTAGAGTACCAGAATTATTTATCGAATACGTGTAGGTTACAGACACAATAGTATAACCAGAAGCGGCGGTAGCAATAACATTGCCATTTTGTTTTTGATATAAACGCCAATCATTAGTTGTTGTTCCCCAAACAGATCCGCAATTAGCAGTTCCTGTTGTGGAAATAGTAATAACTGAATCTAAAGCCCAAGATGTATAACAAGTAACATTACTTCCTGTACTAATAGTCCAACCATGTTCTGTTGCTAAGGTATTTGTTGACTTTGATACCGTTGTATCTTCAGCATTAACTCCAATAGCTTCTCTATGAATACTATTAACGCCTGCTATAACACCAACACCTAGGACCATTGATAAGCCAAGGAATAAGCCAGTCAATTTTTTCGTTATATTTTTCATAATTTGAATCTCCTTTTTTATTTAACTATGTTCTTTTTTAACTAATTGTGGTTTATATAATATATAACTATAAATATTTAGTCAACTTTTTATAGATTGTTTTTGCTTATTACTCGGATAAATCCAAATTTTTTGTATTTTATTAGATAAGTAAAATTATAATTTTCAAAGAATATGCTAAAATTAAATTAATATGAAAATAGTTGCACTTATTATGGCGGGGGGTAAGGGCGAACGCTTCTAC
>CAVIPD010000035.1:0-7940 GCA_963644775.1 bacterium
GCTCACATTGTATATTTATCTAGATAATAAATATCATTAACGAAAGATACCATAAAATGGTATTTTTTGTTTAATTAAATAAATTACATAAAATACATTCTTGATTAATCGGTATAATTTTACTAATTATTTTGATATTGATTTAATCAATGAAAATTAAGAAAAAGTTGTACAGCGTATAACTTATTTCATATTCATATAAAATATGAGGTGATTTTTTTGTATAATTATTAGCACTTAATAAAAAATATTGTTATTGAGCATAAAAATATAAATTTAAGAAGGAGAAAAAAGGCATGCTAACAGTAAAAAAACGCGATAGCTCATTAGAAGAATTCGATATTGCCAAAATCGAAAGTGCGATTGAAAGAGCCTTTATGGCAGAACATAAGTTCTATAACACAGACATTATTCAAATGCTTGCACTTAGAACGACAGCTGAATTTAACAGCAAAATTAAACAAGATGTCGTTGAAATTGAAGACATTCAAGACGCAGTTGAAATTGTTTTAATTCAAGCTGGTTATATAGATGTTGCTAGAAGTTATATGATTTATCGTAAACAACACGAAAATCTTAGACAATTAAAAGAAACAAATATCGATTATAAGAACGTTATTGATAATTATTTAAAAATTAATGACTGGAGAGTTAAAGAAAATTCAACAGTTACATATTCTGTTGGTGGATTAATTCTTTCTAATAGTGGTGCAGTTACAGCCAACTATTGGTTAAGTGAAATCTATGATCAAGAAATTGCTAATGCTCATAGAAACGCTGATATTCATATCCATGATTTATCAATGCTCACAGGTTACTGCGCTGGTTGGTCATTGAAACAACTCATTCAAGAAGGTTTAGGAGGCGTTCCTGGCAAAATTACTTCATCACCAGCAAATCACCTTTCAACCCTTTGTAACCAAATGGTTAATTTTCTTGGAATTATGCAAAATGAATGGGCTGGTGCACAAGCATTCTCCTCTTTTGATACATATTTAGCACCATTTGTGAAAGTGGATAATTTAACTTATAAAGAAGTTAAACAATGCATTCAATCATTCATTTATGGTGTAAATACACCATCTAGATGGGGTACACAAGCGCCATTTACCAATATTACTTTAGACTGGACTGTGCCAAATGACATGGCAGAACTTAACTGCTTAGTTGGCGGCAAAGAAATGAACTTCAAATACAAAGATTGTATTAATGAAATGGCAATGATTAATAAAGCCTTTATTGAAGTTATGATTGAAGGAGACGCAAACGGACGTGGATTCCAATATCCTATTCCAACATATTCAATCACCAAAACATTTGACTGGTCAGAAACAGAAAATAATAAGTTATTGTTCACAATGACAGCTAAATATGGCACACCATACTTTTCAAACTACATAAATTCCGATATGGAACCAAGCGATGTTAGAAGTATGTGTTGTAGACTTCGCCTTGATTTACGTGAATTAAGAAAGAAATCAGGTGGTTTCTTTGGTTCAGGAGAATCTACAGGATCTGTCGGCGTTGTCACAATCAACATGCCACGTATTGCTTACTTAGCAACAGATGAAGCTGATTTCTATGCTCGCTTAGATAAGATTATGGATATCTCCGCTCGTTCACTTAAAGTGAAGAGAAACACAATCACTGCTTTACTTGAAGCAGGATTATATCCATACACAAAACGTTATTTAGGCTCGTTTAATAACCACTTTTCAACTATCGGCCTTGTCGGTATGAACGAAGCTTGCTTAAATGCTCGTTGGATTAAAAAAGATTTAACAAATCCTGAAGCAATAGAATTCACAAAAGCTGTTTTGAATCATATGCGTACGAGATTATCAGATTACCAAGAACTTTATGGAGATTTATATAATCTTGAAGCTACACCAGCAGAATCAACTTCATATCGTTTAGCAAAACATGATAGAAAGAAATATCCAGATATTATCACTGCAAGTGAACAAGGTAAGACACCTTATTACACTAACTCATCACATTTACCAGTTGGTTATACAGATGACATTTTTAAAGCTCTTGATATTCAAGATGGATTACAAACACTTTATACATCAGGTACAGTTTTCCATGCCTTCTTAGGTCAAAAACTTCCTTCATATAAATCATGTATGAATCTTGTTAGAAAGATTGCTGAAAATTATCATATTCCATATTACACAATGTCACCAACATACTCTGTATGTAAAGATCACGGCTACCTTGATGGTGAACAATTTGTGTGCCCAAAGTGCGGTCAAAAGACAGAAGTATATAGCCGCATTACTGGATACTATCGTCCAATTCAAAACTGGAATGATGGCAAGACAGAAGAATATAACAATCGTAAAGAATATGACATCAAGAATTCACATTTAACACATGATATTAATCAAAAAGAATGCACATGTTCACAAAACGAATCCTTAAATGAATCCTTAAATGAAATCTTATTATTCGGCACAAAGACATGTCCAAATTGTAAGATGGCTAAAATGTTACTTGAAAAAGCAGGTATTAAATACACATTTATTGATGCCGAAGAACAAGTGGATATGACAAAGAAATTTAATATTAAGAAGGCTCCAACATTAGTCGTTCCTTCGAAAGATGGCGTTATCTTATTTGAAAACGCCTCAAACATCAAAGGATATATTGAAAGTCTTAATTAATTATGATTTATGACTCAATTATAGTAGGTGGTGGCGCCTCAGGAATGAGTGCCGCCCTTTACCTACTTAGAAACAATAAAACTGTTTTAATCTTAGAAAAAGAAAACTTCGGTGGTCAAATCGCCAATTCACCTAAGGTTGAAAACTTTCCTTCGATTAAAGAAATATCTGGTTTAGATTTCTCTGACCATTTATTTGAACAAATCGTTGATTTAGGTGCAACATTCGAACTTGAAGATGTTATGTCTATCAAGAAGAATGGAGAAGGAGTATTTGATGTTACGACTAATTATCATCAATATCAAGCTAAAACAGTCGTTCTTGCTAACGGAGTTAAACATCGTTTAATGAATCTACCAAATGAAGATAAATTCATTGGAAATGGAATCT
Organism: bacterium; assembly: GCA_963644775.1. Classification (GTDB taxonomy): domain Bacteria; phylum Bacillota_I; class Bacilli_A; order RFN20; family CAG-826; genus Fiminaster. The sequence goes on from CAVIPD010000035.1 coordinate 3,060, forward strand.
CTTTCTGCGCAGTTTGTGATGGACCAATGCTAAAAGGTAAAGAAGCATATTTAATCGGAGACGCTAATACAGCACTTCAATATGCGTTACTTCTTTCCGACTATTGTACAAAAGTTCATATGTTTACATTATTTGATCAATTCTTTGGTGATCAAGTATTAATCGATAAGGTTAAAGCTAATTCTAAAATTTTTGTTACTCATAATATGAACCTTATTGAATATAAAGGCGAAGACAAACTTTCTGGATTAGTCTTTGAAAACACAATCGATAAAAACAAAAGAGAATATTCAACTGATAATGTTTTTATCTGTATTGGACAAATCCCTCAAAACGATAGATTTGAAGATTTGCTTTTATTAGATAAAGGTTACATTATTACAAATGAGAATATGGAAACAAAAACACCAGGATTATACGCGGTTGGAGATACAAGAAAAAAAGGCGTTCGTCAACTTGTCACTGCATGCAATGATGGTGCGATTGCCGCCTTATCAATTATCAGATATCTTTCTTAATAACCGCGAAGTTCCACATTATCAATATATGATGATAGAATCTTTTTAAATAAATTAGCCTTCGTTTCATTTACTGGATGAAGGCTTTTATTTATAACTCCTTCACGATAAACATATTTTTGAAGGAATATTTTTTTCGCACCTTTAAGTAATTCGCCCATTTCTTTAATAGATTTTTCATCATGAAATTCATCTATTAATGTAGTTCTAAATTCATAATCAACTTTATTCTTTTTTAAGAATTCGATTGATTCTTTTAATAAATTAAAGTTCCCATTAACTCCAGATGTGATGCCGTATTTATTTAATGAATTTTTAATGTCCATCGCAACATAATCAAGTAACTTAGAGTTTACTAAATCTTTGAGCATTAATGGATTAGAACCATTTGTATCTAATTTAATCTTAAAGCCGAGTTCTCTAATCTTAATTATCTTATCTTTTAAATCAGTCATTAATGTTGGCTCTCCACCTGAAATGACAACAGCATCAATTAATCGAGAACGAGATTTTAAATAATTTAATATTTGATCAAACGGGATTCTTTCTTTAGCGTCTACAACAGTTTCGATGTTGTGACAAAAAGGACACCTAAAGTTACAATTAGGCGCGAATAACACAACCGAAACCATTTCATCGTAATCAAGCAACGAGAATTTATCTATTCCTGTAAAATCCATACACCTATTATAAATAATATTTGCTAAAATACTAATATGACTATTAAAGAATTTGTTAAATCAAGAAAAGAAGAATTAAAAGTTGAATTTGCCAACTATAAAAACGCACCTAAGTTTGTCATCGTTCAAATGAACGAGGACCCTGCCAGCGAAGCATATATTCGCGGAAAACTAAAAGATGGTGCAGAACTTGGAGTGAATGTGGAACTGAGAAAATTTCCAATGGATTTTTCAATGGAACAATTACTTAAAGAAATTGATTCATTAAATAATGATAAGGATGTTGCAGGTTTCATTGTCCAAATGCCTTTACCAAAACAAATTGATGAAGAAACAGTTAAACTTGCTATCTCACCTAAGAAGGATGTTGATGGTTTCCATCCATTATCGAAATTAAATCCATGCACACCTCAAGGAATAATGAATTATCTTGATCATGAGGGCATCGAATTACTTGGTAAGAACGCAGTTGTGATTGGTAGATCCAATATTGTTGGTAAGCCAATGGCGAAACTTCTTTTATCTAGAAGTACAAACGTTACTGTTCTTCATTCAAAAACTAAATTTGAAGATATGCATCGATATATAGAAAATGCTGACATTGTTGTAGTTGCAGTTGGCAAAAAATATTTAATCGATAATAAATTTATATTTAAAAAAGATGCAGTTGTTGTCGATGTTGGCATTAATAGAGACGACGAGGGTCTAAAAGGAGATTGTCTACCTAATCTTCCTGTTAAACTTCAAACACCTGTTCCTGGCGGGGTTGGTTTAATCACACGCCTTGCATTATATGAAAATCTATTAAAAATTTATAAAAATGAAAATTAAAAGGCATTAAGCCTTTTATTTTTTGAATATCGAACGAGTTAATTTTTCTTTTGAAATTATTAGTCCGACTAGATAAATAAATACTGAGCCTATAAAAATGATTCCGATCTCACATAGATAAGACATTTCTATTGAGAAAGATAAATTATTTGAAAAAGCATTAAACAATATTGGTCCAACAAAATAACTAAATAATCCAATAATAATGCCTAGGATAACAATTTTTAAATTATTGAAATTAAATATCATTACATTTGAATCAGGCCATGTTGCAATCAATAACGCTACCAAAATTAACAGATCAGTTATTGAAGTTGCTAAAGCAATACCAATTGCGGGATTATTTTTCATAAAGACAACTCCAAATAGAATTGATAACCCGATATTTAGTGCCGCTCCAGCAAGCATAACAAATAGATAAATCTTTTCACGCTTTTGAGGAATTAAGATTTGAGTGTAAATAATGTTCGCAAGTGAGTATGTAAGCATCAATGAACATAAAGCAATTAACACCCAAGCAGTATCTTTATAGTTATCTGCTGAATATGAACCTGAAATTAATGATGTTATAGGGGTAGCTAAAGTTGACATTAATGCGATGGCAGGAATAACGATAATGAAACATATATTTGAGGAATATTTGTTGAGATTTGCGTAGTTTTTCGTGTCTTTTTGAGAATAATAATAGCTTGCTCTAGGCATAAAGACACTTCCTAAAGCGATTATAATTCCAATAACAATGTCAACACCTTTCATACCTACAGAATAACTACCAACTGAGGATTTAGATGAATCAATAATGCCTAAAATGAATGAGTCTGTTTTAGCGTAAATCGCTAATGCGAATGAAATTACAAATAATGCTACTAACTCAGGAATATATTGCTTAAAGTTATAACGCTCGGTTTTCTTAAATTTTACTAAACGTGGAAGATAAATTAGGTTTGAGACAACTGTCAGAACAGTTACTAATGTTGTTAAGAATGTATAAAGAGGTAAACGTTCTTTATATTTCACTGTTGTGAAGATAAGAATATCAACAAAAGCCAGGATAATAATTGATCTAATTGCTAAGTATGTTTGTTTTTCTAATGCAGTAAACACCCATTCAAAAGCAAAGACACTTGATAAGAAATTGATCGAAAGAATAAAAATTAAATTTTGCGTATTCCCCTCTCTAAGTGATGGAACAGAGAAGACAATTATGCACATTAAGACAAATGAAAGTAATGTCATAATAGCTTGTAGAATAAAAAATTCTTGGATTTTAGTAGATAATTTTTCTGGATTATCTTTTACTTTTGCGCATTCTCTAATCGCAATATTAGGAATTGAGATTTTTGAAAGAACGATGAAATAGTAAACAAAAGAACTGACCCATGTAAATGTTCCTAGTGCAGAATCGCCTAAAATTCTACACACAAAAGGAAAGGTGATGAATGACAATAAAGTCATCGCAACAGTTCTAATGAGGTTAACAATAACATTTGAATGAATGTTAGCTTTCATACATTAAATAGTATAAACAACAAAGACGAAAATATCATTCGTCTTTTTATATATACACGTGAAATTGATTTTGAATACTATATAATAGTAAACGATATGAGGATTTTACTTGTAAGTCAATATTATTATCCTGAGAGAAATTCTGTTTGCGATATAGCAGAAGGCTTAGTTAAACTTGGGCACAATGTTACTGTTTTAACAGGCAAACCAAATTATGGTTTTGGTAAAATTCTCCCTGAATATAAAAATGTTAAATTTGAAACTCGTAACGGAGTAAACATTCATAGAATGAAGCTTTATCCACGAAAAAAAGGTCATTTTGCGGTTTCATTAAATTATCTTTCATTTCATAAAAATGCGAAAAGATTTGCGAAACACTTAAAGCAAGAATTTGATGTTGTTATGTCAGTTTCTTTATCGCCTGTTATTTCAATCGCTCCCGCAATAGTCTATGCGAAAAAACATAACATTCCTCATTTACTTTTTTGCGAAGACTTATGGCCTGAATCAACTCTTATCACAAACGCGATTAAGAAAAATTCTTTAGCGTATAAGATTCTATACAAATGGAGTTATTCACTTTATAAAAAGTGTGATGATATTATTGTTTCATCTCCATCATTTAAAGAATATTTCAATAATGTTTTGAATATCTATGACAAATCATTCGATTATGTGAATCAACCAATTATTGTTAGTAAAGTAGAAAAAATTGAACCAGTAATTTACGAGAAGAAATATAACATTGTCTATGCCGGAAATATCGGTAAGATTCAACTCACTGATAAACTTGTTGAAGCAATGGCCTATATCAAAAATAAGAATATCATTTTACATTTAATGGGTATGGGCAGTGAACTTGAAAATATCAAGAAACAAATTAATGAATTAAATTTGAATGATGTTGTTAAATATCATGGTGCTCTTCCAATCGAACAAGCCGAAGCCTATTACATAAATGCAGACGCATTGGTGGTCTCACTTAAAAATGAAGGTTATGTTGGTAAGACAATTCCTAATAAAGCTATTCAATATTTGAAATATGGTAAACCAATACTTGGAATCATCTCCGGAGATGGCAAAGAATTACTAAAAAAAGCAAATGGTTCATTATTTGTGAATGAAGATCCAAAAGATATTGCTGTTTCAATTGAAAAAATATGTAATCTCTCTAACGATGAAAAATTATTAATGGGCAATAACAATAAATCGTATTTTGATAACAACTTATCTGCTGAAAAACTAATCAAAATAATTGATTCTAAGTTAAATCAACTAATTAAAAAATAAAATACTCGCAGGTTGAGTATTTTTTATGTTTAAAATTTGTAAAAGGTTGAAGA
>CAVIPD010000036.1:0-5263 GCA_963644775.1 bacterium
CCGAAAACTCCCTACTGCTGCCTCCCGTAGGAGTCTGGACCGTGTCTCAGTTCCAGTGTGGCCGTTCACCCTCTCAGGTCGGCTACGCATCCTCGCCTTGGTGGGCTGTTATCTCACCAACTAACTAATGCGCCGCAGGTCCATCTTTCAGTGAGGCTTTAAAGGCCCCTTTTAGGATTTGGAGATGCCTCCAAATCAGTTATCCGGTATTAGCCAAGGTTTCCCTCGGGTATCCCAAGCTGAAAGGCAGGTTACCTACGTGTTACTCACCCGTTCGCCACTCGGTATTGCTACCTCGTTCGACTTGCATGTATTAGGCACGCCGCCAGCGTTCATCCTGAGCCAGGATCAAACTCTCAAAAAGTTTTATCTTAGTTCAAATATAAATCTGGTTTTATTGTTTTATAAAAATTGACGTTAATGTTTCTTGTACATCTGTTCAGTTTTCAAAGATCAGTTTGTGCCGTATACTCTCGTATACTCTAAACACCTTTAAAGTGTGCACTTGAGATATAATACACTTCTGTAATTTTTTCGTCAACAACTTTTTTAACTTTTTTTATAGAAGCTTTAGAAAACCCCTTATAGAGGGGCTTTCAATAGTATAGTACTTTCTTTTATAAATACAATTATTTATTCAGAAATTTTTTTCCATAGGCCATGGAGATTACAATAAGCATAGGCTGATAATACAATTTCATTTTCAAATAAAGAAAATTCAACAATAGGTTTATCAAATGGATTTAATTTCTTACGTTGAATTCCGCGATCTGTATGAATACTAACCCATTCAATGTAATGTGTTTCTACCATTGGATGCTCAACTTCCCCAATTTTAACAATAGCTTTTCCATCAAGTTCTTCAATAATAGGCACATGTTTTTCATGCGCACCATCGGATGCATTAGGAATAAGTTCATTCATTTCTTCATTACAGCATAATGGTTTAACACCTGAATCGGTAATCATTTCAATGACATTTCCACATTTATTGCATTTATAGAACTTCATTTTGACTCTCCAATACTCGTTGTACTACTTATATTAATATATACGTGTGTACATGTGCACATATTAATTATCACGTAATCTTACTATGAAAGAAAGAACACGTAGGAAAATATTAATAAAATCAATATATAAATTAAATGCACAGAATAAAGCGAGATTATTATTAGCTTCGCCACGTTCTACTGTCTTTTTAATATTCCAAACATCAAAAATTGTGATAAGCATAACTGCACCAAAAATTGCAAATTCAACAATCCAATAAAACATTTGGAACATTGCTGGGAAAATAAACATCCAAATAAGATTTGTTATAGTAATAAGACCAGCACCAAAAAGTATTCCTAAAGCAATAACACCTAAGAAACTTAAGTTACCTTTGGCAAAGAAACCAATTAAGGCCATCGCGCCAAATGCAACACAAGTGATTAAGAATGCTAAGCCAATTGTTATTGGATCAATAAACATTGTAAATGATGAACATAATGCGCCAAAAACAACGGCATATAAAACAAATGGAGCAATTAAACTATGTTTACCTCTAATTGCCGAGATATGAAACCATATAGAAATGATAATTAATGAAATAAAACTTCCAATCATCACTCCCATATAAATAGGGAAGTTAACATCACTAACAACTTGAGTTGAATCAGCTATTGGAATAACTTTAGTAAATAGAAAACCAACTCCAGTAGCGACTAATGCTGTAATAAGTAAATCGATGAACATATAAAGAAATGTCACACCAAGGAACTTCGTGCCACTACTAAGAGTGTATCTAACTTTTTCAGCTTTTACCTTTTCCATAATTAAATAATGTTTTCAATTAATTGTTTAAATGATTCAACTTTAAGTGAAGCGCCACCAACTAAAGCACCATCAACATTACTTTGAGTTAAATAATCATGAACGTTTTCAGGTTTAACGCTTCCACCATAAAGGATACGAACAGTTTCACTAGCACTTCCATACATATTGTTTACAAGATCACGAATATATCCGCAAATATCTTCGGCAATAGATGATGAGGCATTTTTACCTGTGCCAATAGACCAAATTGGTTCATAAGCAATAACCATAGAAGCAACATCTTCTTTAGTTAGCCCTGATAAACCAACTTCGATTTGATGTTTAATAACATCTTTAGTTAAACCTTTTTCAAATTGTTCAAGAGTTTCACCGCAGCAATAAATTGGTGTCATCTTGTTAGCAAATAAAACTTTAAGTTTTTTGTTGCATGTTTCATCAGTTTCCCCAAAATATGTTCTTCTTTCAGAGTGACCAATGATAACCCATTTAACACCAAGTTCAAGAAGCATTGGAATAGAAATTTCTCCAGTAAATGCTCCGTGATCTTCAAAGTGACAGTTTTGAGCTGCAACAATTAAATCGGGGTTTACTTCGCGAACACTAGCAAGTGAAAGATATGTTGGTGCAACGCCGATATCAATGTCGTGAGCTAGTGCATATTTTCTAAATTCGATGGATTCACTTGCGAAAGCCTTCGCTTCAGCGCAAGTTTTATTCATCTTCCAGTTACCAAATAATAATTTACGTCTCATATTACTTTAAAATATCAACGCCAGGAAGATGGCCATCATTTTCAATCATTTCAAGTGATGCACCACCACCGGTTGAAACGTGTGAGAATGAATCTTTATAACCGAATTCTTTAATAGCAGCAGCTGAATCACCACCACCACAAACTGAGAAACAATCCTTTAAGGATGCAACTGCTTTACAAATAGCAATTGTGCCATTTGAAAAGTCTTTTTGTTCAAAAACGCCCATTGGTCCATTCCAGAAAATCATTTTTGCTCTTGCAATTTCATTAGCAAATAATTTTTCTGTTTCTGGTCCAATATCCATACCTTCGAATCCATCTGGTACTTCTTTTGCGACAACTTTGCTTGTCCAGCCTTCAAATGCATCTACGCAAATAGAATCAACAGGAAGAACGATTTTTCCTTTTGCTTCTGCTAGACATTTTTTAGCATAATCAAGTTGATCAAGTTCAACTGGAGAATTACCAGTATTTTGTCCAAGAGCCTTCTTAAATGTGTATGCCATTGCACCACCGATAAGAATCTTGTCACACTTCCTAAGAAGTGAATCAATAACTTTGATTTTATCTGAAACTTTAAGTCCACCAAGAATAGCAACATATGGACGATCTGTTGGTTTTACATCAACACATCTTGTTAAGTTTGCGATTTCTTTTTCAACAAGATATCCAGCAGCAACTGGTTTTCCAGCGTTTTTTAAAATTTCTGGAATACCATATGTTGAAGCATGTGCTCTATGCGCACTTCCGAATGCATCCATAACATATGCATCAGCAACTTTAGCCCAAGCTGCAGCGAGTTCTGGGTCATTCTTTTCTTCGCCTTTTTCATAACGTGTGTTTTGGACTAAAAGAATTTCTCCATCTTTTAATGAAGCAACTGCTTTTTCAAATCCTTCACCACGTGTATCTTTTGAGAAGGCAATATCTTTTCCAAGAATTTCGCCGAGTTTTAATGCAACAATTTCAAGATTATTTTTCTTTTTTTGTTCTTCAACTATTTCAGGGGCTTCTTTGTGTTTGACTTTTCCTAAGTGGGAAAGAAGAACAACACGAGCGCCTAAAGAAACTAGTTTGTTAATCGTTGGTAAAGCTGCACGAATTCTATTATCATCTCTGACTTTTCCATCTTTTAATGGAACATTAAAGTCGACACGAACAATAACAACTTTTCCTTTTAAATTTGTTAATTGATCTACTGTTAACATATTTTTATCTCCTTTATATAAAGGGGCACCCATTCGGGGTGCCTCTATGTGTAGCAAATTAAATTAGCACTTTTCCGCAAAATATTTAATGGTGCGGACCATTTGGCTTGTGTATGAGTTTTCGTTATCGTACCAAGAGACAACTTGAACTTGATATAAGCCATCGCTAATCTTTGTAACCATTGTTTGAGTGGCATCAAATAATGAACCAAATCTCATACCAATGACGTCACTGCTAACAAGTGGTTCTTCGGTATAACCGAATGATTCGCTTGCATTAGCTTTCATTGCAGCGTTAATAGCTTCTTTTGTAACATCATTACCTTTAACAACAGCAACAAGAAGAGTTGTTGAACCAGTTGGAACTGGAACACGTTGTGCACTACCAATAAGTTTTCCGTTTAATTCTGGAATAACTAATCCGATAGCCTTAGCAGCACCTGTACTATTTGGAACAATGTTGTTTGCACCAGCACGGGCACGACGGAAATCGCCTTTGCGATGTGGTCCATCAAGAATCATTTGATCACCTGTAAAAGCGTGAACTGTTGTCATGATACCTGATTGAATTGGGAATGCATCATTAAGGGCTTTTGCCATTGGTGCTAAACAGTTTGTTGTGCAGCTAGCAGCTGAGATGATGACATCTTCTTTTGATAATGTCTTTTCATTAACTGAATAGACGATTGTCTTAAGATCACTTCCTGCTGGAGCAGAAATAACAACCTTACGTGCACCTGCATCAATGTGAGCTTGTGATTTAGCTTTTGATGTGTAGAAACCTGTACATTCTAAGACGACATCAACACCTAATTTTCCCCATGGAAGATTTTGTGCTTTTGGTTCGGCATAGATTGTGATTTCTTTACCATCAACTGTGATTGAACCTGGAACTTTTACTGTCTTTCCATCTTCTTCAAAGATTGGTTCTTTGGAGCTAACTGTGTGTAAGTTTTCTCCGATAACACCAGCATAACCACCTTGTGCGGTGTCATATTTTAATAGGTTGGCAAGCATTGCTGGGGATGTGAGGTCGTTGATTGCAACGATTTCATAACCCTTAGCGCCGAACATTTGACGGAATGCTAAACGTCCGATACGGCCAAATCCATTAATAGCAACTTTAACTGACATATATATGTCCTCCTTAATAAATTGACGCTTATATTATATATATTGCTAAAAAAATTACACAATACACTTTTTTGTGAAAGTGCTTACTTAATGTTTCTTTAAAAGAAAAACTCTTTTTTCAAGAGTTAAATTCCTTCGATTGTTTCAATTCCTTTAAACAATACTTCTAATGTAATACCGAATGCATTTGATATTCTTTCAAGAATTTTAAGAGATGGATTTCTTCGACCATTTTCTAAATCACAAATATAATTTTTATTTACATTGCTTTCGATAGATAAGTCCAATTGTGACCATCCTTTTTTGCTTCTAAGGAATGAAATTCTCATTCCGAGTTGTTCAGCGG
>CAVIPD010000037.1:0-3125 GCA_963644775.1 bacterium
ATTCTAAATGTACCTGGTTTAAAGTCTAATAAATCGTACGCATTGGTATTTTTATTGCGTGTTCCTTCAGGAAATACCCCAATACTAAGAGGTTTATCATTTCTTGTTAACATATCGTTGGCGCGAACAAACATATCAAATTCAGATTTAAGATTATCGCGATAAATTTTTAAATAAGCACATCCATGAATAATTTTTCCAACAAAAGGAATTTTAAATAATGAATCTTTGGTAATAAAAGTAAGTGGAAAGTGTCTTAAATAATAGTCGATTACCAAGCTATCAGTATTTGATCTATGATTACACACTATAACATATTGTTCACTTCTTGATAATAATTCGCGACCTTTACAATGGTTTTTCATTGAGAACAAAGAAAATAATAGTAAATCCATTAAATAAAGAATTTTTCTAAAATATTTTGATTGATAATTTCTTTCTTTATTCTTATTTTCAAAAAATGTAAATAAAAATAGCAAAATAAAGAAAAGAATTATAAAAGCAATTAAAGTTCCGATTGTGATTAATATGCCAATTAAAATAGTTAATGGAATGTTATTAATATTATTAGCAAGCATGAATGAAAAGCCAACACCAGAGGCAATAGATAATAATATTAGAATTAATTTAAACATAGTTTAATTATAGCAAATATTATTTAATTAAGTCATTAATAACTTCGCTAGCAATAAGTAAACCAGCAGCAGAAGGAACAAATGCATTACTTCCTAATGTTCCATCAGAAATCTCAACAGGTTTTTCCTTTGAATAAACAACTTTAAGATGATTGATTCCAAGTTTTCTTAGTTTTAATCGCATTATTTTTGCTAATGGATCTACTTCAGTTTTCGAAATATCTGAAACAATAAATCCCATTGGATTCATTTTTTTAGCAGTTCCCATTGATGAAATAATAGGAATGTTATTTTCTAAAGCAATCTTAACTAAATCAATTTTTGAATCGATTGAATCAATCGCATCGACTATGTAATCAATTTTTTTAAAATCAATTAAATTAGCGTTTTTAAACGAAAAAAAGATGTCATTAGTATGAATAGAGGCATTTTCATTAATTGAAAGCATTCTTTCTTTCATAGCATCAACTTTCTTTTTTCCAAGAGTGTCGTTAGTTGCAATAATTTGACGATTAAAATTGGTTATATCAACAATATCTTTATCTACTAAAGTAAATTCCCCAACTCCACTTCTAACAAGAGCTTCGCAAATATAGCCACCTACTCCACCTAAGCCAAAAATTGCTACATGTTTGCCTTTTAAAACATCTACTTTATCATTTCCAATAAGAGATCTAAGTCGTGAAAGTTTATCCATATTAATAATTAACTAAATTGAGGTCCTTTGCCTGTAAATTGAGAGTTATACAAAGCAGCATAGAAACCATTTAGTTTCATGAGTTGATCATGATTGCCAGTTTCAATGACATCGCCATCTTTCATTACTATAATTAAATCAGAGTTTTTAATTGTTGAAAGTCTATGAGCGATAACAAATGAAGTTCTACCCTTCATAAGTTTGTCCATAGCGTCTTGTATCATTAATTCAGTGCGAGTGTCAACGTTCGACGTGGCTTCATCAAGAATAAGCATAGGTGCGTTTTGAACCATCGCTCTAGCAATTGTTAATAATTGCTTTTGTCCTGCTGATAAACCGCAATCTTCATTAAGAATGTGATTATATCCACCGGATTGTTGAAGAATGAATGATTCACAATGAGTCGCACGGCAAGCTTCCATAACTTCTTCATCTGTAGCATCAGGACGTGAATATTTGAGGTTTTCCATAATGGTACCTTCAAATAACCATGTATCCTGCAAAACCATTCCAAATAGGCTTCTAGCGTAGTTACGATTCATTGTTTTAGTATCAACACCATCAATAGTTATCTTACCTGAATTAACCTCATAAAATCTCATTAATAAATTAACCATTGTTGTTTTACCTGCACCTGTTGGTCCGACAATAGCGATTTTTTGGCCATGTTTGCCAACTTCGCTAAAATCTTTAATAATTATGCGCCCTGGAATATATCCAAATTTTATATGATTAAATTCAATATTACCTTCAACATGGTCAAGTTTAACTGTTTTTTGTGATTCATCAGGTTCATCTACTTGCGAAAGAAATTCAAAGACTCTATTACTCGATGCGATTGTTTGCTGAAGAGATGCAAACATAGTGGCAGTTTGATTTAGCGGAGAAATTAATTGTTCACCATATGTGACTGCAGCAACAATGCTAGCTATTGTTTCTGGTGGAACAATTCCGCTGAAATGGCTTGCAATACTACTAGCAACAACACCACCGACTAAAGCCATGATGCAGAACAATAAGTTACCTGATATTGATGTTAATGGAATTGGAAGTGAAGCATAAAAATCCGCTTTTCCCATAATTCCTTGAAGTTTAAAATTATAATCTGCAAATTTTTCGTTATTTCTTTCTTGTGCGTTATAGACACGAAGGATGTTATTTCCTGTGAATGACTCTTCACTAATAGAAGAAACATTACTAGTAAGTTCACTTCTTTTAACAAAATATTTTTGAGATGTTTCGCCAATTTTAAGAAGAATAAACATAATAAACGGCAAAACAAGTAAGGCTGCTAAAGCAATTTTCCATTCAAGAATAAATAAAATAACAACAATTGCAATAATTTTAACAATTGAACTAATTGCAGTTGCGATGGATTCATTTAAAGTTGTGCCAATAACATCAACGTCATTTGTGGCATAGCTAAGGACATCACCAATGTTTCTTGTATCAAAATAATTTAGTGGTAAATGATTAATTTTATTAATCATTTGCATTCTTAGTTTGTAGTTACCAATTGATACGCATCCGGCGACAATAAAGATATGGACATATTCAAATATTGCGCCTAATAAATAGCAACCAAAGGTAATAATGATATAAAGTAGGAGGTTAGCTTCATCTAGAGGTTGGCCATTACTAACGTTAAGAATAATAATAGAAACTTCTTTTAAAACAAGAGGTGCTGCAACAATTAATAAACAGCCGATAATTGAACATAAAACACCAAGAATTATTCTAATTTTATAAGGTCCAAAGTAAATGCCTAAAAGTTTCATAAAAGGAGAATTTTT
>CAVIPD010000038.1:0-8452 GCA_963644775.1 bacterium
CACTTAACCACGCAGTTAACGCTGTTGATTTCGCTAAATATCCAAACAAAATTTATTTACATAAAGCCGGAAATGGAAATGATTTTCTAAGAGATGTTAATGAATTAAAAGAAGATTTTATCGAAATAACAGATTTAGTTAAAAATCTTCCAGTTGTCACTATCGGTGATAAATCAATGAAGTTCATTAATGGTGTTGGTTTAGGCGTTGATGGTATGGTGTGTGTTGAATCTGATAAATTAAAAGCCAAAGGTAAAAAGAATATTAACTACACAACACTTTCAATTAAACTTTTATTAACAAAATTCAAAAGATTTAATGCCCGTGTTGTTGTCGATGGAAAAGAATATAATTTCAAACATTGTTATATTGCTTCTGCTATGTTTGGTAAATATTATGGTGGCGGCATGAAAGAAGCTCCAAATCAAGATCGTAAGAGTGATGTTGTAAGTGTCGTTGTTTGGCACAATTTCTGGGCCTTAACAGCATTAATGCTTTTCCCTAAGATATTTGATGGAACTCATGTAAATAAAACAAAAAAGATTACAGTCTTAACAGGTAAGAACATTGAAATAAAATGTTCTAGACCAACTGATGTTCAAATTGATGGTGAATCAATTCATGGTATCTTAGATTATTCTGTTAAAAGATAATAATAAAGTTTAAAAAAGGTTCTATAATAGAACCTTTTTCTTATAGACTTGGGTCAATATGATGAGCTACTTTAAATGCGAAGATATCGCTAATTAATGATGATACAAATCCGACTAGGATCATGATTGGAAAGTTTACCCCCATTGATATTAATGCTTTGTCCCAAGTCGAAACCTTAAAGACGAGAACGCTTAATATAGTTAATGTTGGAGTAATGACTGAATAATATATTAATGAAATTATTAATGTAGCCAATAATCTATATGGGACATTGCCGGTAAAGGTATCATTTTTGACATGAAATAGACCAGTGAACCATCTACCAATATTAGTTAATGGAACGAATGTTCCAATACACATAGCAAGCACAAAGGAAACTGCATAGTTAATCCAAAATGATATCCAGTTAATTGTTGAAAAGTCGATAACAAGTTTACTTTCTCCTATTGTTGATGCAGCAATAATTGCGCTAGTCAAACACAAAAAGAAGCAAACTGGAATATTACAGATTGCTGAGTAGATAACAACGCTCCATTTAAAATGCCATTTCGATTTCATAATTTGAGATTATATTAATATATATCCTCTTTTGCAATTAGAAACGAAAGTAAGCGCTTTTAAAATAAAAAATATTTTATATACAATTCTTAATTATATTTGTAAAATATATTTAAACATAGGAGTCTTAATATGAAAGAGATTTATAAACCTTTGTTCACCCCTTGGAAAATTGGCAATGTTGAGATTAAAAATCGCATTGTTATGACTTCAATGGGCGGAACATCAATTTTTGGTTGGATGGAACCTTGTCATTTTGATAAGGAAGCCGCAAAATTCTTGCTCGATAAAGCAAAGAACAATGTTGGTTTAGTTTTGCCTGGTATTGCTCCAATTCGCGATCCAATGCTTGGTAGATGGTTATATACCAATAAAGGTATGTTTAAAAAACTCAAAAAATTTATGGTTGAATTCCATAAAACTGATAGCAAAATGTTCGTTCAATTAACCGCTGGTTTTGGTCGATCAATGGCTATTAATGATTTGATGGAAAAAGCAGGAAGCAATAAAGCATTAGGGTTATTATTGAAACCTATACTTGATGTTGATTTCTTAACACGTAGTGCATCTGCTACACCAAATCGTTGGTCAGATAAAGTTCCATCAAAACCTATGACTAAAAAGCAAATCGATAAAATGGTTATGGCATTTGCTAAAACTGCAAAACTTTGTAAAGACGCAGGCGTTGACGGCGTTGAAATTCACGCTGTTCACGAAGGATATTTAATTGATCAATTTACAATGAAATATACAAACCAACGTACAGATGAATATGGTGGTAGTTTCGAAAATCGTTATCGTTTCCCAGTTGAAATTGTTAAAGCTGTTAAAAAGCTTTGTGGTGATGATTTTCCTGTCACATTACGTTATTCAGTAGTTAGCAAAACTAAAGGATTCCGTTTAGGTGCACTTCCTGGTGAAAAATATGTTGAAGTTGGTCGTGATATGGAAGAATCGGAAAAGGCAGCAAAATATCTTCAAGATGCTGGTTACGATATGCTTAACTGCGATAATGGTACCTACGATGCTTGGTATTGGGCTCATCCACCTGGATATATGCCAACAAACTGCAATCTTGAAGAAGTCGAACACATTAAGAAATTTGTTGATATTCCTGTTGTCTGCGCCGGACGTATGACACCAGATGTTGCTGCTAAAGCTATTGCCGAAGGCAAACTTGATGCCATGGGTGTCGCTCGTCAATTCTTAACTGATTCAGAATGGGTCAATAAGATGATTGCTGATAAAGAAGAAGAAATTAGACCATGTATTTGTTGTCATAATGGTTGCTTTAATCTTTGCCATTATAATGGTGTCGCTAATGATCAAGAATTATCTGATGCAATCCATATGGCTAGATGCGCACTAAATCCAGAAACAATGCAATCAAAGAAATATTATCTAAAACCTGCCAAAAAGATGAAAAAAATTGCCGTTATTGGTGGCGGAATTGGTGGTATGGAAGTAGCACGTGTTGCTGCAATGAGAGGGCACAAAGTTACTATTTATGAAAAGAGTGGTGAACTTGGCGGAGTATTTGTTGCTGCAGCTGCTCCATCATTTAAAGAAAAAGATCGCGAACTTATTAAATGGTATAAACGTGAAATTGCTTCATTACCTATTGAAGTTAAACTTAATAGCGAAATAAAAGATATTAAGTCTTTAAATGCCGACAAGGTTGTTATAGCTACAGGCGCTAAACCACGTGTGTTACGCGTTCCAGGAAGCGAGAAAGCTATTGAAGCTTGTGAATACTTATTAGGAAAGAAAGAAGTCGGTAATAAGATTGTGATTGTTGGTGGTGGTCTAACAGGTTGCGAAATCGCTTATGACTTATTCTTGAAAGGAAAGACACCTGTCATTGTTGAAATGAAAAACGATCTTATTGCTGTTAAAGGCGTTTGCTTAGCAAATTCTTCATATCTTAGAGATTTCTTTGCTTTAAATAAAGTTGAAGTTCATTTAGAGACAAGTCTTTCCAAAATCACTGATAAAGGCGTTTTGGTTAAAGATAAAGACGGTAAAGAATTCGAAATTGAAGCTGATTCAGTTATCTCTTCAATTGGATATAACCCAGCTCCACTTGCAAAAGGAAAACTTGTAGGCGATTGTCTTAAAGTTGGCAATCTTCGCACAGTTATTTGGCGTGCTTGGGATATTGCAATGAAACTATAATTTATAATTATGAAAAGATGGTTCGTTGAATCATCTTTTTATTTCATCAACATTGATGAAACATATGCCCAAGTAAGGTTATATCCTCCACATGGTCCATCAATATCAAGTATCTCACCAACAAAGAAGACATTCTTTTCTTTCTTACTTTCTAGGTTAAGATTTACATCATCAATTGATATTCCTCCAGCTGTAACTTGAGAAAATTCAAAATCTGATAAGGATTTAAAAGTGAATGTTAATCTTTTTGCGAATAATGGATTAATTTTATTTTCACAAAAATATTTAACGATATTTGGATGAAGGAACGCTTCTAAGAATTCTTTTTCCCCATATTTAGTTATATATGTAGCTATATGTTTATCTTTATAATTTTCGAGTAAATCAAGTTCGATTGTATATTTATCTTTTTCTTGAGCAATTTGTCTAGATAAATTCATGATAACTATTCCACTTAATCCATGATCTTTAAATAAAATTTCTCCACTTTCCGAAAAGACTATATTGTGATTTCTATATAGATTAACGTTTGCTTTTACTCTCGTGCCACTTAATGTTTTTGTTTTTTCTTTTTTTTTTATTGGACATAAACTAGGTGTCGGTTTAATAATGTGATAGCCATGTTTTTCTAGTAAAGGAAAAATAGATCCATCACTTCCAGAAACAGGTAATGATTTCCCTCCGCATGCAAAAATTAGTTTATCAACCTCATATTTTGCTTTTGTAGTTTTCACATTAATTTTATCTTTTGGTTTATATTCAATTATAGATTCATTTAGATTAATTTGAATGCCTAATTTATCACATTGCTTTAATAAAGCATTTCTAACAGTAACAGCTGATTCACTAGTAGGATAAAGAAGATTATCCATCAATTTAGTTTCTATTCCTAAATTCCTGAAAAAATCTTGTTGCTTGCTAAGTTGAGGAGTTTTATAAATCTTTTTAACAAAATCACTATTTTTGAATTTGTTAAGATCAAGCTTCGCATTAGCAAGGTTACATTTCCCGTTACCTGTTGAAAGAACCTTTTTTAAAGCTTTATCAGTGTGTTCTAAAACAATAACAGAAGCTTTTGGATTATTAATTTTAAGCGATATGGCCGCAAGTATTCCCGAGAATCCTGCTCCAACAATTAAATAATTTTTCATATGTTTATTATTTCATTCTAGAGATAATAATCAAGCATAGTTCAACTGGAATGCCGACAAAGTAAATATACCAAACATTTTCAGCGAAGAAAGAAACAAAGAATCCAGTGATAAATGTCCAAACAAATAATGAGGAGATTATGAGCCAGGCAATTTTATTATCTCGCCACCATTTTCTAATAAAGAAAGAAGATACTAAACAGCAGATTGAAGATCCCCAAACAAATGACTGCCAATAAGGTTTGATATCTCCTCCTGCTAAGACTGTCCAAACAAAAAAGACTGTAGCGATTAGCATAAAAACAGCATTTGTTAATAATAAAATCATTAATCTATTATCTACGGACACGCGTGCTTTTTTCTTTTCAATATTTGCAATAGATTCGTTTTCTGTTAAAAAATAATCAACTGTGACGCCATAGAAATCTGCAAGATCTTTCAAGACTTCGACACTTGGAATTGCTTTTCCAAGTTCCCATTTTGAAACAGTTTTATCGGAGTAGTTAAATTGGGTGGCTAATTGTTGTTGAGTTAAACCACTTTTTTTACGTAATTCGATTAGATTTTCTGCAATAATTTCATTTAAATTTCTCATAAGAGTATTTTTGTA
The DNA here is from genome assembly GCA_963644775.1 of bacterium. Classification (GTDB taxonomy): domain Bacteria; phylum Bacillota_I; class Bacilli_A; order RFN20; family CAG-826; genus Fiminaster. Next base: position 5,149 of record CAVIPD010000038.1, read on the forward strand.
CATATGAGCTAAAATATCAATAAATAGAGGAAAAAGTATTGATATAATCGCATTTTCTCTTTTTTGTAGATTTGTTAATTCTATTCTCTTTAAAGTAGATTTCTCTACTATTTCTTACTATTTTTTGATTTTTACACACGTGTATACAATAATCAATTGCTCATATGGTAAAGAATGAAAAGAAACATTTAACTAAAAAGACACAAATAATTGTTATCAGTTGTTGTGCAGTAGGCGGCATCCTTATTGGGGGTGGTGCCGGTTTCTTGATTGGCCATTTTGCTAAACCTCCAACTATAAAACTTGATGATATTGATATTAATGATATCGAAGATGCAGGTCCTATAGATGGGCAGAAGACACTTCTTGAGCGTTATGCAGATTGTAAAAACGAAGGAAAAGATCCAACAGTTGAATTTCAACTTTATGAGATTGCCTCCATTGCAAGTCAACAATTAGCCCAAAGCGAAAATTATGTTGCATGGGGCTACGGTGAAGTCTTCACAGCAGTGAACTTAGATATTCTTAACTGTTCAGCTAAAAACGGAAACAAATATCTTGAAGAATCACTTAGTAAATCTCAATCTGGCGCTATTATGAACATAGCCGTTTGCCAAAGAGATTACCAAGAAGGCACAAATTCTGATTCACCTGTAAATAGTTACGTTGGCAGTATTCCTAGTAATATTTATGAACCTTCATATGCTAATGCTAAAGAAACTATTTATACGGTTAGTGAACATGAAAATATATTCGGTAAACCTGTAAGTAATCCAAGTTGCTATGTTGTTTCATCTAAAACTGTTCTAACAGAAACAGTTACTGAAACTGATCCACAAACCGGTGCAACTAGGGTTGGTCAATCGAAAATTACTAAAACTGATTATGGGTATGAATTGTATCTTGATTTACACACTACATATTCAGTTGCTAGATATTATAAACGTATGATTAACTTGTCTGGTTCGACTGTCTCATTATTCAATTACATTCATTTAACTTATAAGCTAGATAATGACTTAAATTTCATCTCTACACATGTTGATGAATCATATGTAGCGGGAATGGGGAATATTAAAGCTACCGCTAACGGAAAGTTGGACACATATTTCTTCACCGATGGTTCATTCGAGATACCCGATATTAACACAAATATAAAATACCCTAAGAAAGGAGAAGCTTATGCATAATATTGCTATATACGGAATAGTATTTACAGTTGCTGGTGGCCTTGCCGCTACTGGCGCATATTTAGTTGCTCCTTCTAAAACAATTTCTGCTATTGATTCAACAACTTCATCACAAAGTGAAACAACTCATGTTACTTCATACACTTCAAGCGAAGAATCAGAAGATTTAGATTTTGTTCCAGTTGCATTAACACCTAGAGATTACTTAATTGATAACCTTGCTAAAATGAAAACATTAGATGGCAAGGGTAATATTTCTTTATCTATAGATAATTACAATATTGATATAGAAATTAAAAATCTTTATTTAACATTAGAAACATTAGCTGACATTGAAGCTAGTGTTTCACTCACATTAGGCGTTAATGGAGAATCAACTGACATTGATGTCACTTATGCAAATAATACAATTTATCTGACATTGTTAGGAACTGATATTAAACTTGTTACATCAGATTTTTCGAAAGTATTTGAAATGATTTCTTCTTTCGGATTGCCTGAAATTAGCTTGCCGGATGAAATTTCATCATTAAATCTTGATTCACTTCAAGATAAATTAGGCAATATGGTATACACTCAAACTGCTGATGGATACACATATGATCTTGAATTATTTGATGGATTTTGCGTTACTTTCTATAGCGACCAAAATTATAACTTTACAGCTATTAAAGCTAACAATGCAAAAGTAGCAGGTATTAATTTAAGTTTAGATGCAACAGTTAACACAAAATACGTTTTAGAAAGTCCTGTTGTTATTCCGGAAACGTTAGATAGACAATATGACAATTTTTCTGATTTATTACCTTTAATTGGACATATTGGTGATTTAATTAAACAAAAACAATTTGCTTTAAAAATAAATGGCGATATTAAATCTAGTGGTGAAACAATAGGAACCACATTTACTGGAGAAACACATTTTGATTTAGAAACGAAAACAGGCAAAGGTGTAATTGATATTACTGAACATGAAACCGAGAAGTTATATCAACACAATATTGCTATTGATGTTTCTGAGGAAGATGTAGTTTTTAACTACAATAATGGTATTAAAGGTAAATTGGCTTATGCCTCATTAACAAATATTATCGATTCTATCCAAACATTACTTGGCAATTTTGACTTAGAAATTCCAACCACAATCGAAGGAATCGCTTCATTACTCGAGGGAACAATTCTAGGTTCTGTATTAAATGGTAAATATGAATTACTTCTTAATAATGTTGTTAAGGATATTAAAATTGCATCAACATTTGTTTCATTAACTGTCGATAAAGCTTTGCTTGGCTTAGATGGTGATATCTTAATTAAATTAAATTTTGATAATGAAAAACTCATTGGACTTGAAGTTAAAAACATTTGTGTTTTAAATCATGTTATTAATTTCAATGTTTTATTAGATGAATATAAGCAAAATTTTGATGTTGGTATTAATCGAAATGAAATTAATACATATGGTGATTACGCAAATCTTGTTCCATTAATAAAAGGCGTTAAATCATTAGTTGAGCAAAAACAATTTGCTTTATCAATTGATGGATCATTTGCTAAAGAGGGTCAAGCCAAAGGATTAACATTTAACGGCTCTACTCAATTTGATTTAGATAAGAAAACTGGCGATGGAGAAATTTCTATTATTGAAAATGAATCAACATACGCTACAAAACCATCTCATAGAATCAAAATTGGTGTTGATAATCAAAATATTCGATTCAATTACAATGATAATTTAAATGGTAAATTTACTATTCAAACTGTTCTTGATATCTATGATATATTAATCGATTTAATAAAAAGTGAAGATTCACGTATCTATCAATGGTTTGGTGACATGATTGAAAATATGAATTCAACTGTATTAATGAGACTTATTAATGGCGAATACACATTACTTTTCCACGACATTATTAAGAGTCTAGAAATTAATTCAAATTCATTAGAAATCACTATTAGTGGTGATATCGTTGGAATTGATTCTGACTTGCCTCTTAGAATTTGTTTTGAAAACGAACAAATTACATCAATTTCAATCGTTAATATTAAAGCCTTTGAATACGCAATTAATTTAACTGTTAACGTAACTTCATGGAACGAAAATTATGAAATTCTTC
>CAVIPD010000038.1:8462-13721 GCA_963644775.1 bacterium
ATTGAAGAGCAATCTTATTATGATTTAAGTGATATAAAAACTCTTGCAGTTTTAGGACTAAATGTTGCAAATCTTGATTATTTCCATATTAAAGGAACAGCAAATTTAGATATGAATGTTATAGGAATTTCATTAGATGGATTAGCAAATCTTAATGATATGCCTGTTGAAATAAACATTTATGAAAATAATGGAAATGTCTGCATTAAAGGAAGTGTTTCAAACATTCCAACTGTTGGATTAATTAACGGTATTGATAGTCGCGATGATCATGCTAAATCTTTGGATTTTTACTATGATAGTGGTTTTATGCATTTAACTCGACATGACTACACAGCTGATTACTTCATTATTAGAACAAGCGATTATTATGAAGTTACTGATTATGTTAGAACTACAACCGAAGATTTTGTTGATAATATTCTTGAATATTTAATTGGTTGGGGTATGGGACTTCAAAGAAGTTCATTAGTTTGGAATAAAATTAATGGCGCTATCAGTGATAACGCTGAACGTACTGAAGCAATGGATTATTCCAAATTGCTAACAAATTATGCATATACACCAGCGTCAAATTCAACATATGGAAATTATTGTTGGAATCTTGGATTAAATATTGCTGAACTTGCAAACAATAGCGATATGAAATCATGCGATATCACAATTTATGGTAAAGATATGACGTTTACTAATCCAACCTCTAACGAGATTGAAGCCAAGAAATATTTATCACATATTGATGCTAATCTTGGCATTGAATCTAGTGTTTTAACACTTGGTATCAGTGCATCACTTGATTTAATTGATATTGATCCATATTTAACTTATGAAGATTTTAATACAAGTTCGTTAACGAAAAATGGATTTAGTGCTTTTAAATCATATATTGCTTCTCATCAAAGCGATAGTGCATTGAGTTTCTAAGATAAATAACTATAATATTTGGTGCCCCAATAGCTCAACTGAATAGAGTTCTTGACTTCGAATCAAGCGGTTACGGGTTTAAGTCCTGTTTGGGGCGCCAATAAAGATACTTACAGCAGTGATTAACATTGCTGTTTTTCTTTTATAGGAAACAAGTTTCCTTTATGATATATTATTCTTGTGAAATATAGGGCGAATTTTACTAACTATTTCTTATGTTCACTCATTGTTTTTGATTCATTTCAGTACGAAATGATTCAAAACCATTGAAAACACAGATTCGTTCTTTATTCTTTTTAAGGTAAAAATTATGCGTAATAATAAAATCAAATATTTAATCTTCGATCTTGATGATACTTTATTCCGAAAGGATAAAACAATTTCTGATTATACAATTAATGTGTTAAAGAAATCTCGTGAAGCCGGAATTAAAGTTTGCTTCAATACATCTAGAAGTCTTCAAAATTCTAAATACGCGATTGAAAGAGTACATCCTGATTTCGGGATATATAACGGTGGTTGTTTAATTGTCGATAAGGATAACAATGTTTTGTATTCTAATGCAATTCCTGCAAAAAGAGTTAAAGAATTAACAAAATATTTTAGTTCAATTTGTAGTAAGATTTCAGTCCAAACAATTGATACCTTTTATGCTTCAGATAAGGAATATAAAGGTCAAAATGCAGTATGGGTTGATTTTAAAGAAGGCATTGAGTTTGATTCATATAAAATTATTTGTTATTCGCTCGATCATAAACTTATTGAAGATGCCGCAAGAGAAAATGATTTAGAATTTCAAAACTATTTAAATGGTGGATGGCATCGTTTATCTATAAAAGGGGCAAATAAATTTAATGGTATTTTAAAACTATTAGAAATAACAGGATCATCATTAGATGAAGTTGCTGCATTTGGTGACGATTTTGGCGATATGGAAATGATTCAAAAATGTGGTATCGGAGTAGCCATGCAAAATTCTCAACCCGAAGTTTTGAAAATTGCACCATATATTACATTAAGTAATAATGAAGATGGCTGTGCCTACTTTATTATTAACAATATTCTCTAATTATATTAACTGAGTAATTCATTATTGAAATACTCATTTTTTTAATTTATATTATTGCTACTTGAGGTTAGAAAAATGTTAGATTTAAGAAACATAAAAAAGGATTATGTTACAGGAACAACAACGACTCATGCTTTAAAAGGATTAACAGTTTCTTTTAGACGTAATGAATTTGTTTCGATACTTGGTCCTTCTGGATGTGGTAAAACCACATTATTAAATATTATCGGCGGACTTGATCGTTATAGTGATGGTGATTTAATTATTAAAGGTAAATCCACGAAAAATTATAACGATAGAGACTGGGATACATATCGTAATCACTCAATTGGTTTTGTTTTTCAATCTTATAATTTAATTTCTCATCTTTCTATTTTAAAAAACGTTGAATTAGCATTAACTATCGGTGGAGTTAGTAAAAAAACTAGAACCTCACGCGCTTTAGCCGCACTTGAATCTGTTGGTCTAGGTGATGTTGCTAAGAAAAAACCAAATCAATTATCTGGGGGCCAAATGCAAAGAGTTGCAATTGCCCGTGCTTTAGTAAATGATCCTGAGATTTTATTAGCAGATGAACCTACAGGCGCGCTTGATAGTGATACTTCAGTGCAAATCATGAATCTATTAAAAGAAGTTGCAAAAAATAGATTAGTTATTATGGTTACTCATAACCCTGATTTAGCCAAACAATATTCAAGTCGAATTGTTACGATGAAGGATGGTTTATTAATAGATGATTCAAATTCATTTGATGGTAATGAAGATAATGTTGAATATAAAACAGAATCTCAAAAGAAATCAAAAATGTCTTTAAAAACAGCGTTCGCATTATCTGGACGCAACTTATTATCCAAATTTAAACGTACTACATTAGTTGTCGTTGCAGGTTCAATCGGTATCATTGGTGTTTCGGCAGTTCTTGCTGTTTCTTATGGTGTTAAATCATATATCGGTGGAATGCAAGATGATATGCTTTCTGGCAATCCTGTTGAAATTAGTGAATCAGCTTTAGATTTAAATACAATGCTTCAAGCATCAAGCGAACAGACGAAACAACAATCCATTATAGAAGCCAATGATGATGGCAAAATTAATATTCAATATATGATTGAGTATCTTGCTAAACAACAAAATAATCTTTCGAATTATGCGATAAAAAATGATATTACCCATGATTACGTTCAATTTGTTGATGAGATGCCAAAAGAATACTATTCAGCAATAAAGAAAGTTTATGGAATTAGACCTAAACTTAATTTATATACTGATGTGACTTTTACAAATCCGGTTGGAAAGATTGATCAAGTTTCATTAGAAGAAGTTGAATCAATGTATACAAAAATTATTTCAAAGACTCAATTTTCAAAATTTTCTTCTATGATTTCTCAATTCACTAATGTATTTTCGTCTATGCCTAATAGTGAATCATATTTGCTTTCTCAATATGATGTTTTAAATACAAACGGTTACATTGCAAAAGAAGAAAATGAAATGATGCTTGTTGTATCAAAAGATTCGCAATTGACAGATATTTTCCTTGGACAAGTTGGATATTTAACTCAGGATGAATTTGTTGAAATTATTGATAAATATACTGATGAAAATCATAAAGATGATGAACTCTCACCAACAAATTTCAATTATGATGAATTAACTCAAAAGAAGTTTATTTATTATCCAAATGATTCAATTTATAAAGTTAATCCTTATGATGTTACTCCCGATATTCATATGCCTTGTAATTATATTGGGCAAGTTGAAAATGGAACTTCTTTAGAAAATGGTAAAGAAATGAAAATTACTGCCATACTAAGAGCGAAAGAAAATGTTCAATATGGTTCATTAAAAACGGGATTTATTGTTTCGCCAAAGTTTGAACAAATGATATTAAAAGATTCAAAAGAATCTACAATTACAACAAAATTAAACGAACAAAAAGTCTTATATCAGGCATTAAGTGATGATGAAAAAAATAATTATAAATTAATGACTCCATATCAATATAAATATGTTTATAAAGATGGAGCAGTTGAGACAAATACTGCCTCTGCAATTACAGTTGTAAACGCTAATGGTGGGACTAGTGCTATAAGCGAAATTATTAAACAAATGTTTGGTGATCAATATTCGATTGAATCACAATTTAACACCGCGATTAGAAAAGTGGGCGGTAATGACTTAGCAAATGATATTTCGATCTACCCTCTTTCATTCAATGAAAAGCATCTTGTCACAAAATATCTTGATTCATGGAATGATAAGGATGTCACAATTAAACTTTCTGATCATGATATTCCTTCAAGCGAAAGAAAAGATGTTAACTACTCTGATAATTTAGAAATAGTCATTAATTTGATTAACACAATGATTGAAATTGTTACTATTGCTCTTGTGTGCTTTACCTCATTATCACTTGTTGTTTCAACAGTTATGATTGGCATTATTACATATGTTTCGGTTATTGAACGAATTAAAGAAATTGGAATTATTCGTTCGCTTGGTGGACGAAAGATAGATGTATCTAACTTATTTAATGTTGAGACATTTATTATTGGTGCATCTTCTGGTGCATTTGGATTAAGTATCACATATTTATTATGTTGCATTATAAATCTAATAATTAATTCATTTGCAAATGTAGGAACCCTTATGATTTTACCTTGGTACTATGCATTAATTGTTATGGGAGTTTCAATATTGTTAACATTAATAAGTGGATTAATTCCAGCTAGTGCTGCTGCACATAAAGACCCAGTTGTCGCATTAAGGACTAGTGATTAATATGAAACTAATTGCTTCGCTTAAAGACGATCAATATCCATTTCGCGGAATAGACCATGCGCGAGAAATTGTTCGTGCCGTTTTACTTGATGAAAATAACAATGTTTGCATTGAATATATTTTAGATGATGATGGTTTTGGACCGCGCGACTATTATGAACTACCTGGTGGTGGTGTCAATAACGATGAATCTCACATAGAAGCATTAAAAAGAGAAATGAAAGAAGAAGTCGGTTGGAATATTGAAGTGATTGAGGAAATAGGATTAGTGAAAGATTATTACAACCTTATTAAACGTAGAAATCATAACTATTTCTACTTATGTAGAAGATTATCTTCTTGTGAGCAAAAACTTGAAGAAGACGAAAAACGTCGTATCAACAAAATCATATGGGTTAGTATTGATGAAGCAATAAGGCTTTATGAAAATATGCAAAACGTACTTGTTGGGAGAATTGTTAAGCAAAGAGAGCTCCCTATACTAA
>CAVIPD010000039.1:0-4728 GCA_963644775.1 bacterium
AATTATCAGTATGGCCAAAATATAATGTTTACTGTGCTGATAAAAAGTATCAAGACATCGCAAAGTTATTAGGGCTTGAACATGATACCCCAGAACACGCTGTTAAAGCTTTAGCAAAAGCTGTTAGTGATTTAGCTAAAGAAATTAACTTACCAACTGCCTTTAAAGATGCAGGTATTGATGAAGAAAATTTCTTTAAACACTTAGACCGTGTGGCATATCTAGCTTATGAAGATCAATGTTCGCCATGTAACCCAAGAGTACCATTAGTGGAAGATATGAAAGATATCCTCACTCGTGCCTATTACGGAAAGGAATAATATGGAAATATTAATTTGTGTTGGTAGTTCATGCCATTTGAAAGAAAGTTACGACATCATCAATTTATTTAAAGAAGCTGTTAAAGCTCATAATTTAGAAAATGAAGTAAACCTTAGAGGAACTTTCTGTTTAGGAAAGTGTGCTTCTTTTGGGGTCACTATCAAAGTAGATGATGAAATTATAACAGGAACAACAAAAGAGAACTTTGAAGAAGTGTTTAATAAATACGTACTTAAAAAATAGGAGACAATATGGAATATTGTTTAATTTCTAAGACAATCAATTGTAAAAACTGCTACAAGTGTATTAGACATTGCCCAATTAAGGCAATCTCATTTAAAGATAATAAAGCAGAAATCATTCAAGAAGAATGTATTTTATGTGGCAAATGTCATTTAGTTTGCCCACAAAATTTAAAAATTATCCGCGATGATACAAAGATTGCTAAAGAATTAATTAAAAAACATGACGTTATTGTCTCTATTGCTCCATCTTTTGTTTCTTATTATCACGCCGGAATTAGTAAGGTTAAAGAAGCCTTATTAAAGCTTGGTTTTAAGGATGTTGAGGAAACAGCAGTCGGGGCTACAATTGTTAAAAAACAATATGAAAAAATCTTAGATGAAGGTAAACAAGATATCTTAATTTCATCTTGTTGCCATTCTATTAATTTATTAATTCAAAAGCATTATAAAGATGCTTTAAAATATCTTGCTAATGTTTATTCTCCGATGGTAAGTCATGGAAAAGACATTAAAGAAAGAAATAAAGATGCGAAAGTGGTCTTTATTGGTCCATGTATCGCCAAGAAAAACGAAGGTGATAGACATCAAGAATATATTGATGCTGTTTTAACCTTTGAAGAATTAGATAGTTTGCTTAAAGAAAATGGTATAGAAATTAGCCAGGATAATATAGTTACAAATGAAATAGAAGAATCTAAAGCTAGATTATTTCCAACCACTGGTGGCATTTTAAAAACTTTAAGTAAAAGAAATGATAATTATACTTATTTAGCTATTGATGGCGTTAATGAAAGTAAAGCTGTTTTGCAAGACATTATTGATGGCAAGATTCATCATTGCTTTATTGAAATGAGTGCCTGTCACGGAAGCTGTGTAAATGGCCCAATTATGAAACACGGTGATTCTATTATTACGCGTGATATTGAAATTAATCATTACGCGGGTAAAAAAGATTTTATTGTTAAAGACACTGATATTAATTATGACTATCAACCAATTTATCACACTAATTACGCCACTCCTTCGGACAAAGATATCCAAGAAGTTTTAAATAGCATTGGTAAAACCGATAAAGAGCATGAACTTAATTGCGGTTCATGTGGATATGAAACTTGTCGTAAAAAGGCTATTGCGGTTTTACTAAAAAGAGCGACAAGAGAAATGTGTTTACCATACTTAATGGAAAAGGCGCAATCTTTCTCTAACAATATTGTTAATAATTCTAATGTTGGTTATATCGTCTTAGATGAAAATTTAAATATTCAATTAGTGAATCGCAAATTGTGCACAATTATTGGTGTAGATAATCCTCAATATGTCATTAAAAGACCTGTATCCACAATTCTTGATCCAGTAGACTTTGCTCGTGCATTAGCAGGCGATATTTTACCTTTATATCAAAAAGAATATCTTTCTAGTTATGACAAGTATATTGAAAAATCCATTCACTATGATGAAAAATATCATATTTTAATTGCATCTATTAAAGATATTACTATTGAAGAAATTGCTAAGCAAAAGCAACAAGAAAGTGTACAAAAGACACTTAAAATTGCTGATGAATTAATTGAGAAACATATGCGTGCAGTTCAAGAAATTGCATCTTTATTAGGTGAATCTGCTGCAGAAACAAAGGTAGCGTTACTTTCTTTAAAAGAGACTCTTGACCATGATAAATAATTTAATTACAGAGATTGCTTATTCATCCGTCAATCATGTCGGCGAAGAACTTTGTGGCGACAATGTGCAAATTATTGAGACAAAAGACTCAAAAGTGATTGTTTTGTCTGATGGTTTAGGTAGTGGTGTTAAAGCAAATATTTTATCAACTTTAACAAGTAAGATGCTTTCCACCATGATTGCTAATAACATATCGATTAAAGAATGTGTGGAAGCTGTCATTGAAACATTACCTATTTGTAAAGAAAGACATATTGCTTATTCTACTTTCTCAATTATTAAGATTTCTAATTCTAAGGATGTGGAAATTTATAATTATGATAATCCTTTACCATTTTGCATAAATCGTGACGGATTAGTAAAAATTAAATACGAAGAAGAAGTCATTTCAAATAAAAAAATCTATCACGGAATAGGTACGTTAAATGTTGATGATGTCATCTTTTTGATGAGTGATGGAATTATTCACGCTGGCATAGGAGCGTCTTTAAACTTTGGATGGACGGTTGATGAAGTAGAAAAATATGTTTCTAGTCTATATAGCACAAATAATTATTCTGCTAAAACATTAACCACAATTTTATTAGATCAAGTTAATCGTTTATATGACTTTAAACCAGGTGATGATGCCACTATCGCTGCGATTAAAATTCGTAAAAGAGCAATGTCTAATATCTTTGTCGGACCACCAACAGATCATAAAGATGATGCTAAGATGATAAATTTATTTATGGCAAAAGCTGGCAAACATATTGTTTGTGGTGGAACAACAAGCAAGATATTTGCTAAATGCTTAAATCGCGAAATAATCTTTGATGGAGAATACCTTGATAAAGAGATTCCTCCAACTAGTAAAATTGAAGGTTTAGATGTTGTTAGTGAAGGAATTATCACCTTAAAGAAAGTCATTTATTACGCAAACAATTTATTAAATGAAAATAACACTGAGTATTTCAATTGGTGCTATAAACTTGACGGAGCAAGCCGAATTGCTCGTATTCTATTTGAAGAATCAACAGATGTGAATATCTTTGTAGGATGTGCAAGTAATGTCGCTCATCAAGATAGTGGTGAAATTGATATTAATAGCAAACTTACAATGCTTGATCAGTTGAAGAGAGATTTAGAAAAAATGTCTAAAAAAGTGACTATTACTTATTTTTAGGAGAGAAGTTATGCAAAAGTTTGATACAAATGTCCAAGAATTGAAATTTAAAGTCTTAAAACGCGTCGCGAAAAGCGCGATTAACGGTAATTTATTAGAAGACTATAATGAAATCGCAAAAGAAGTTGTGCCAGGTCCAAAACCATCTATGCGTTGCTGTATCTATAAGGAAAGAGCAATTGTTTTAGAAAGAATTAAATTAGCGTTAGGTGGCGATAAAAACAATCCTAATATTGTAGAAGTTTTACCAATCGCTTGTGATGAATGCCCGACTGGTGGATATCAAGTGACTAATCGTTGCCGTGGTTGTATTGCTCACCGTTGCGAAAAAGCTTGTTTTCGTCACGCTATTAAATTTGATCCTAACACTCGTTCTGCTTATATTGATAAATCTTTATGTGTAAACTGTGGAATGTGCGCAAAAGCATGCCAATATGAAGCAATTGTTAATATTCAGCGTCCATGCGAACAATCTTGTAAAGTAAAAGCTATTTCTATGAACGAAGATTTCTCTGCAAAGATTGATAATGAAAAATGCATTCAATGTGGTAATTGCGTTTACCAATGTCCATTTGGTGCAATTATGGATAAATCCATGATTGTTGATGTAATTAACGAAATTAAAAATAGTGAGCAATCAAAGGAATATCCAGTATACGCAGTAATTGCCCCTTCTATTTCAACACAATTTAAAACTGCGACAATTGGTCAAATTATTACTGCAATTAAAAAATGTGGTTTTAAATCTGTCGTGGAAGCTGCATTAGGAGCAGATATGGTTGCGTATAATGAGGCTAAAGAATTAGCAAAAGAAGGCAAGATGACCTCTAGTTGCTGCCCAACTTTTGTTAATTTAATTAATAAATATTTCCCTGAATTAAAGGGTTATATTTCAACTTCTTTATCTCCAATGGCAGTTATCTCTCGTTATATTAAAACTGATCATCCAAACGCTAAGATTGTCTTTGTTGGGCCATGTATTTCAAAAAAGATGGAAATTCGTAGAGAAGATGTTAAACCTTACGTTGATTATGTTTTAACTTTCGAAGAAATGAATGCTTTAATTGCGGCATATGATATCGATATTTCTTCATTAGAAGAAGGTGTATTAGATAATGCTTCTTATTTTGGACGTTGCTTCGCTCGTTGTGGTGGAGTTAGCGATGCAGTGAAAGAATCGCTAAAAGAACAAAATATTGATTTCGATTTACATGTTTGTCAAGCTGATGGCGTTAATAACTGCATAGCAGCGTTAAGCAAATTAAAAAACAACACTGCTGACTTTAACTTCCTCGAAGGTATGGGTTGTGTGAATGG
>CAVIPD010000040.1:0-15301 GCA_963644775.1 bacterium
ATTATAATTTTATTTATTTTTTCATTTTCTTTTAATAGTCCTAAGAGTATACTTTGTTTACAAAAGGGAATAAATTTATGGTAGAAACAATATCAGAACTTAATCACATTTGGTCTAAAGTTCTTGGAATTCTTGAGACTGCTATTGATGATCGTCACTTTTTTGATTCATTTTTAAGAGATTCTGCAATTTATTCGATTGATGGAAATAATATGACTATTTCTGTTAACTCTGATTTGGCAGTAACAATCTTAACTTCAAGATATCATTCAGCTATTGCGAATGCTGTTAAAGATGTTACAGGATCATCTTATAAAATCAAAATCGATAATGGCGAAAATCTTAAATCGGTTTCAAAACCAAAAACTGAAGAGGTCAAATACTTTAAATATTCAACAGTTAATCCGTCATTAACATTTGATAACTTTATTACAGGGTCTTGCAATTTAGAGGCAAAACAAGCTTCAATTTTGATAGCCCAAAATCCTGGTGCTAGAGATTATAATCCTTTGTTTATATTCTCAGATTCCGGATTAGGAAAAACACACTTGTTGTCGGCAATATATAATCAAGTTAAAAACTCTACAACAGGCAAAAAAGTATTATATACTTCAGGAACTGATTTTCTTGAAGAATATGTTCTTGGCGCAACCGGTCAAATCGGTATGTCGCAATTAGAGAATTTTATCATTAGTCACGATCTACTTTTGGTTGACGATGTTCAAATGATAGCATCAAAAGAAAAGACCACAGACTTCTTGTTTCAAATCTTTACAAAAATGTGCAATCACGGAAAGCAAGTTGTCTTCACTAGCGATAAGCATCCGAGCGAATTAAAAGGATTCGATGAAAGACTTAAATCAAGATTCGCATCTGGTTTAACAATTTTCATTGGCGCGCCCGATGTTGCAACATGCGTTTCAATATTAAAAACGAAGATTAATGCAGGGCCAATTCAATTAAGTGCATTTGATCCAGATGTCCTTGATTTTATTGGACAAAAATTCTCCAAAAATATCAGAAACATCGATGAAGCATTAAATAAGTTGGTGTTTTACACCACTCAATTCAAACCAACTCAACACATCGATATGGAAGTAGCATTAGAAGCTCTTGGACCATTATTAGATGTAAGGGTGGAAAGGCAACATCTTTCTGAACAAAAAATTATTAACGTTGTCGCAGATTATTATCATCTAACTCCACTACAGTTGATTGGCAATTCAAGAACCGGCGAGATTGCATTAGCAAGACACATCGCAATGTATCTCATCCGCACAATGCTTGATGTACCATTCACAAAAATCGGATTGGTCTTTGGGGGTAAAGATCATTCGACAGTTATGAACGGTGTAGAAAGAGTGGAAAAAGAGTTGAAAACAAATTCATCACTGCAAACAGCAATCAACGAACTCAAAAAAGGGTTAAAATCGTGAGTTTTATAAAATAAAGTGTTGTAAATTTATAGATGGATTGTGATACAATGAAAATAATAGAAAATTCACAGTTATCCACATAATCCACAAACATTACTATTACTAATATAATTAAAGGGAGATAAATAAATGAGATTTACAGTAAATCGCGAATACTTATTAAAAGCATTAGCAATGGTTTCAAAAGCTGTTCCTCAAAAAGCTGAATTACCTATTCTTCAAAATGTTAAGATTTCACTTAATGAAAGAGGATTAGAATTAACAGGTAGCGACAATAACCTAACGATAAAAACCACTGTCCCTTATATGGATGGCGAAAAAGAATTAATTAAAAACGCAAAAACAGGTGAAACATTAGTTCAATGCAAACTTTTGTTTGAAATAGTTAGACACTCCGAAAGCGAATATATTGATTTCGAACTAATTGATAATTCAATCTTAAAAGTTTCTTATGGTGATACAGTTAATAAACCAAACACAATTAAAGCTGAAGAATATCCGGAAATTGATTTAAGCCAAAATGGCGCTTCTTTTGAGGCTAAGGCTAGCGATATACTAAAACTTGTCGAACAGACCGCATTTGCCGCCTCTACAAAGGAAACTAGACCAATTCTAACAACAGTGAACCTTGAAGCTCACGCCAATATATTAACAGCTACTGCGACAGACACCGCTAGACTTGCTAGAAAATCAATTGATATTGATAGCGATGCATCTTTCTCGGCAAATATTCCTGCTAAAAAATTGCTTGATATCGTTCATTTGTTTGAGGGTGAAAGTAGTGTTTGTATCGCTATAAGCGATAAAAAGGCAGTTTTCTCATTCGGTAACACGATTGTTTCAACACGATTAGTTAACGGTGATTATCCAAATACAAAAAATATCGTTCCGAAGACATTTAATTATTATTTGGAAGTTAATTCACGTGAATTTCTTTCAGCCATGGAACGTGTCTCACTTTTCGGTGGAATTATTAAATTGGTTATGACTGAAGATGAAGTTGAATTAATTTCAAGATCATCAATTGCTGGTTCTGCTAACGTTAAATTGCAAACATTCCAATTCTCTGGCGAACGTTTAGAAATATCTTTTAATTCACAATTTGTCACAGACGCTATTCGCGCAGTTGGAAGTGAAGATGTTACTGTTGCGTTCATCGGTGAAATGAAGCCGTTTGTTGTGAAAAACGTCAAAGATGATAGTGTTGATATGCTCATCACGCCATTGCGCTCATAAACCATCAAATTTAAGCATTTAGATGCATATTATAATTCAAGGGAATTTATTATTCCCTTTTATTTTTATATATGATAAAATGTACTTCGAGGCGAGAAAAACACTTTTTATGAATAAAAAAACTGTTACAGTCAAAATCTCTTCAGACTACATCACTCTCGGTCAGTTTCTCAAATTTGCTGACATCATCAAATCTGGTGGTGAAGCAAAAATGTTCTTGAATGAAAATGACGTTGTGATTAACGGTGAACCAGACAATCGTCGTGGTCGTAAGCTTAGAATCAATGATGTTGTTGAGATTGACGGTAAGATTTACAAGATTGAATAAAAATGATTGTCACAAAACTCGTCCTTAGAAACTTCCGAAATTACGGTTGGTTAGAATTAAACTTCGATAAAGGTCTCAATATCATTGTTGGAGATAACGCTGAAGGAAAGACAAACATTGTCGAAGCGATTCACTTCTTGTCATTGGCTCGTTCGTTCCGCACTAACGAAAATGCTGAATTAATAATGAAAACGCGCCAATTCGCCACGATTGAAGCAAGGGTTGAGCAACTTACCACAAAGAAGGAAATAACGGCTATAATGACGCCTTCAGGTAAAAAGATAAGTTGTAATGGTAAACCTGTTCGTCGTATTTCGGAATTATCGAATCTTATAAATGTCATTGTCTTCGAGCCAAAAGATTCTTTGATGTTTAACGATTCACCGCTCGTTAGAAGAAACTTTATTGATATCAATCTTTCTAAAAAATCACCTATATATTTAGAAAGCCTGATGCTTTATGAAAAACTTCTTAGAGAGAGAAACATTCTATTAAAGAATGAAAAAGTTGATATGTTGCAACTTGATGTTACAACCAAGCAACTAATTGATGTCTCCGAAACTATTGCAAAATATCGTCTCGCCTACATCAATGAAATCAATCGTATCTTGTCCAAAATCGTCTCTTCTTTAAAGGGTGAAAAGGAAGTGGCGCAACTCGTTTACCAACAATTTATTAAAATTGATGATAAGTTCAAAGAACGAGCATTACGCGCGTACGATAAGAATCTAGAAAGCGATTTAAAAAGAAAAATCACCCAAATAGGTATCCATCGAGAAGACATCAAAATGATGTTAAACGGAAATGATATCTCCACTCATGGATCACAAGGCGAAAACAGGATTATTGTAATTGCCTTAAAACTTGCTCCATACTTCTTAATCGAAGACAAAGAGGAAAGACCCATTATCGTACTCGATGATGTCATGTCTGAACTCGATGCCGAGCATCAACAAAGGCTTATTGCCTTTCTAAAAAAAATTGAACAGGTGTTTATTACATCTGTCTCAACAAACGTTAAAAACGCTTCTATATATGAAGTGAAAAAGCATACAGTTACAAGGAGGAATGCTTAATGGAAGAAAAAGAAAAATTCGATAGTGTTGAATTAGATAACAGTATCGAAACCGGTGTTGAACTAGATGCTAGCGAAGACCGTGCTAACGAAAAGTACACAGCTACTAACATCCAAGTTCTTGAAGGTCTTGAAGCGGTTCGCAAACGCCCAGGCATGTACATTGGTACAACAGCAGGACCGGGACTTCACCACTTAGTGTGGGAAATTGTCGATAACTCAATCGATGAAGCTCTCGCGGGTTACTGCAACAAAATTGAAGTTACAATCAATAAAGGAAACACAATCACTGTCGTAGATAACGGACGTGGTATTCCAGTTGACACTGTTGCTAAATCTGGCTTATCAGGTGTTGAAACAGTCTTTACGATTTTACACGCTGGTGGTAAATTCGGTGAAGCCGGCGGATATAAAGTGTCTGGTGGTTTACATGGTGTTGGTGCTTCTGTTGTTAATGCTCTATCAGAATGGTTAGAAGTTTATGTTCATAAAGATGGCGGCATTTACTATATAAAATTTGGTCGTGGAGGTAAACCTCTTGATCATTTAAAGAGAGTTGGAGATTGTGCAGATACAGGTACAACAGTTACATTTAAACCAGACGACACAATCTTTACTGAAACAACTGTCTATGATTTTGATATTATTTGCGATCATTTGAAACAAATGGCTTATCTTAACAAAGGCGTTAAGATTGTTGTTAATGATGATCGTGAGGCAACTAGAAAAACAGAATCATACTGCTATGAGGGCGGTATTAATCAATATGTTAAAGATATAAATGCCAATAAAGGACCAATCATGGAAGAGGTCATCTATTGCGAAGGACGTGGCGTTTATAAAGATGGTGAAGAGGTGAAGGGGCATATTAGTTGTGAAGTTTCAATGCAATACAACGAATCTTATAACCCAACCGTTTTCTCATTCTGTAACAATATTCATACTCACGAAGGCGGAACACATGAAGAAGGTTTCCGTTTAGCTATTAGACGTGTTTTAAATGACTATGCACGTGAGCACAAGTTTATTAAAGAAGAACAAGATGATTTTGAAACATCTGACTTGCTTGAAGGTTTAACATGCATTATTTCGGTTAAACATCCTAATCCACAATACGAAGGACAAACCAAAACAAAACTTGGTAATAGTGAAGTTAGAAAAATTGTTTCTCAAGTCGTTGGCGAAAGCTTAAAGAGATTCCTCCTTGAAAATCCAAAAGTAGCCGACGTTATCATGAACAAACTTCTTACAGCCGCTAAAGCCCGTATTGCCGCTAAAAATGCTCGTGAATCAGTCCGTAGAAACACAGGCTTAGAATTAACCACACTTCCAGGTAAATTAGCCGACTGTTCAAGCAAAGATCCAAGCATTTGCGAACTATACATTGTTGAGGGTAACTCTGCTGGTGGCTCCGCAAAAAATGGACGTGATAGAAATACACAAGCAATCCTACCACTACGTGGTAAGATTCTTAACGTTGAAAAAGCAACAATTGATAAGGCATTCGCGAATGCTGAAATTGGTAATATGATTACCGCTATCGGTGCTGGTATTGACCCTGAATTTAATGTTGAAAAAATACGTTATCACAAGATTGTTATTATGACCGATGCTGATGTTGATGGTAGTCACATTAGAATTCTTCTATTAACATTCTTCTTCCGCTATATGAAAGAACTTATTGAAGGTGGTTACATCTATATTGCTCAACCACCATTATATAAGGTTGAATATCATTCAAAGCAATATTATGCATATAACGATGAACAACTTGAAATTATCAAGAAACAATTAAACCTTAAACCTGGATATCCATTCCAACGTTATAAAGGTCTTGGTGAAATGGATGCTGAACAACTTTGGGAAACAACCATGGATCCAAAGCAACGCAAGATGTTAAGAGTGACATTAAGCGATGCTATCGAAGCAGACAAAGTTTTCACTGATTTAATGGGTGACGAAGTCTTGCCAAGAAAAGAATTTATTCACAAGAATGCCAAGTTCGTTAAGAACTTAGACATTTAATGAAAGGAGAATTTTCTATGTCAGACGAAGAAAAGAAAATTGATGTTGAAGCAGTTGAAGAAGAAAATGATAATTCTGTAGATGAAGGCAAACTTGCTGAAATCGAAGAAGGTATCGTTCCAGGATTACGTGATACAGACTTAAGCAAAGAAGTGAGAAGTAGCTTCCTTGATTATGCAATGTCGGTTATTGTTGCTCGTGCTATTCCAGATATTCGCGATGGCTGTAAACCAGTTCATAGACGTGTTATTTACGATATGTATATTTCAGGCATTTTACCTGGATCACCATACAAGAAATGTGCTCGTATCGTTGGTGATGTTATGGGTAAATTCCACCCACATGGTGACGCTGCAATTTATTCTACACTTGTACGTTTAGCTCAACCATTTTCAATGAGATATACTCTCGTTGATGGTCATGGTAACTTTGGTAGTGTTGATGGTGATGAACCAGCTGCTTATCGTTATACAGAAGCTAGAATGACAAAACTTGCCATGGAAATGGTAAGAGATATTAAATGTGATACAGTTGATTTTGTTGATAACTATGATGGTACCGAAACTGAACCTTCAGTTCTCCCATCAAGATTCCCTAACTTATTGGTTAATGGATCAAATGGTATCGCGGTTGGTATGGCGACATATATTCCAACACACAACCTTGGTGAAACAATTGACGCTGTTGTTGCTCTAGCAAAAAATCCTAACCTTACCCCAGTTGAAATTATGACCAACTATTTATTTGGTCCTGACTTTTCAACAGGCGCAATGATTCTTGGCCGTTCAGGCATTAAAGAAGCATATGAAACAGGTACAGGTTCGGTTATCATACGCTCGCGCGCAGAAATAAAAGAAAATGAACATACAGGCAAAAAGCAAATTATTGTTACCGAGATTCCTTATCAAGTTAACAAAGCTACACTTGTTGAATCAATCGCTCATCTAGTTAGAGATAAAGTTATTGAAGGCATTACTGATATTCGCGATGAATCATCAAAAGGCAAAGTTCGTGTTGTTATTGATGTCCGTCATGACTCAATTCCAGAAGTTATTCTTAATCAACTTTATAAATTAACTCAACTTCAAACAAGCATGGGCATTATTATGCTTTCACTTGTTGATGGT
Organism: bacterium; assembly: GCA_963644775.1. Lineage (GTDB taxonomy): Bacteria > Bacillota_I > Bacilli_A > RFN20 > CAG-826 > Fiminaster. The sequence goes on from CAVIPD010000040.1 coordinate 7,228, forward strand.
GCACCAAAGATTCTCCCAATTAATGAAATCTTATTAAATTATTTGAACTTCCAAATTGAAGTCGTTGAAAGAAGAACAAGATTCTTATTAAAACAAGATGAAGCAAGACTTCACATTGTTAACGGCTTACTAAAAGCTACCGAATATATTGATGAAATTGTTAAGGATATTAGAGCTGCTGACACTCCAGAAGATGCTACAAGAACATTAATGGAAAAATATGGCTTCACCGAAATCCAAACACAAGCTATTCTTGCTATGACACTTCGTCGTTTAACAGGCTTAGAAGAAACTAAGTTATTAGACGAGAAGAAAGGTCTTGAAGATAATATTGCCAAATATAATGCAATTCTTGCTTCAAGAGAAAGCGTCACAGATGTTGTTGTAAGCGAACTTCTTGAACTTAAAGAAAAATTCACTGATGAAAGACAAACTGAAATTAGTGATGATGCTGCAACAATTGAAGACGAAGATCTTATTCCACAAAAGGATATCGTTATCGTTCTTACAACAAATAACTATGTTAAGAGAATGACAACCGAGACATTCCGTACACAACATCGTGGTGGCCGTGGAGTTCGTGGTATATCAACTAACGGAGAAGATTCAGTTAACATAATGGTTCACACAAGAACACATACAGATATTTTATTCTTCTCTAATCTTGGACGCGTTTATCGTTTAAGAGGTTATATGGTTCCTGAAGAAAGCAGAACATCAAAAGGATTGCCAATTCAAAACCTTCTCAATCTTGAAAAAGGCGAAAAGATTGTTTCAATTCTTCCTCTTGATGACTATAACCCAGAACACTTCCTCTTCTTTGCAACAAAAGAAGGCGTTGTTAAACGTACAAAATTAAATGAATTCGAATCAATTCGTAGAAATGGTAAAATCGCAATTATATTACGTGAATCAGATGCTTTACTTGATGTTAAACGTACAAATGGATCAGCCTTAATCGGACTTGCTTCATCAAAAGGTAAGATGGTTAAATTTAACGAAGCTGATGTTCGCCCAATTGGTAGAACAGCATCAGGCGTTAAAGGTATGGATCTTGATGATGGTGCGCAATTAATTGGTTTAACCACATCACTTGAAGGAGATAATATTCTTGTTATTACCTTATATGGTTATGGCAAAATGTCACCACTTGAAGACTATCGTGAATCTCATAGAGGAACAAAAGGTGTTATTACACTCAACGTCACATCTAAGAATGGACGCATTGTTGCCATGAGAGCTGTTAAAGGCGATGAAGATTTGATGATGATTACTAACGGTGGTACAGTCATTCGTATGCCACTTCATCAAATCAAGATTGTTGGTAGAAACACTCAAGGTGTTAGAGTCATTCGTTTAGATGATGATAAACAAAGAGTTTCATCAATCACAATCATTCCTCATGAAGATATTTCTGGAGAGGAAGAAGTTGCTGAAAAGCCACAAGAAAACGAAGAAAACGCTGCAAAAAGCGAATAAAACATGAAAATTTGCGTCTATTTTAAACCTAGAGAAAAAGACATGTTTTTCGAAGGTGCCCGCTTAAGAAAATCTCTTAAAGGGGCGCTCGAGGCAAACAATATTGTCTATGCGAAAGATATTGTTGATTCTTATGATTTAATCCATTTTATTTCACTAGATGATGAATTAAAAATTAATGACGCTAAAGAAGAGAAGATACCAGTTGTCTTCTCGGCATTAAACTGTGAATCGGATGATAGGGCAAAAATACTATCGGAAAAAGAAGATACATATTTCCTATCTCCGAAAGCAGTAAGAACATTAAATAAATGCGATGCTGTTATTGTTAACGACAACGACTCAAAATTATTGTTTGAAAACAATGGTATAAAGTCACGAATTGAAATAATTTCTCCAGGAGTTAATCTAACTAGATTTGAATTTAAGGAAAAATTGGTAGAAAACATCTTCTATAATTATTATCAACTAGATAAAGACCAAAAATTCGTTGCTATTATTGCTAATTATAAAGATAGAGATTTAAGGAAAGAAATCATTGCTATTGCTGAAGCTTGCCCTAAAATTCGCTTTTTCTATTTTGGAAACGCGCGCATAGGCAAAGTCGCACACATGATGAAAAAAACTCTTCCTAACAATTTAAGATTTTCACCATTAGCAAATAATGAGATTTATTGTTCAATGATGAAATGTGCATCAATTTATTTATCGCTCGATAATTCGCATCATTCACCAATCACTTTATTAGATGCTGCTGCAAGTAAAACTCAGGTTGTTGCTTTAGAGCCTACTAAATTAAATGATGAGATGCTTAAAAACTTACATGCTTATATTGGGCAATCACCTGAAGAAGTTGCTAATATTATTAATAAATTAATAAGCGGAGAACTTGCTTCAACAGTTGATGAAGCATATAAATATGCTCAAGAAAACTCATTAGAAAATGTTGGTAAAAAATTAATCAATTTGTATAACAGTCTTATTGGAGGTAAAAAGAATGATTGATCAAAAACTTATTATTGAAAATCCTGACCTAATTGCCGAAAAACTTTCACGTAAAGGTTGCATAATTGATTTCAAACCATTTTTAGCATTGGTTGAAAGAAGAAAAGCACTTTTATTAAATGTTGAAAAAGCAAAAGCTGAAAGAAATAAATTATCTGCAAGCGTTCCACAGGTTAAAAAAGCCGGTGGCGATGTTAACGCTATATTTGCTCAAGTTAAAAATATTGTAGCTGCAGCTAAAAAAGATGAAGAAGAATTAGAAAAAGTTGAAGAAGAAATTAAGAATTTTATTCTTCCACTTCCAAACATTCCAGATGATGATCTCCTTCCTGGTGGAAAAGAAAACAACAAAGTTATTCATGAATTTGGAAAACCTCAACAGTTCTCATTTAAGACAAAAGACCACGTTGAGTTATGCGAAAGCCTTGGATTAATTGATTATAACCGCGCTGCTAAAATGAGTGGCCATGGCACATGGGTTTACACTGGTTTAGGAGCACAACTTGAATGGGCTTTATTGAATTTTTTCATTTCTGAACATTTAAAAGATGGTTATCAATTTATGCTTCCACCACATATTCTTAATTACGAATCAGGTTTTGTTGCAGGTCAATTTCCTAAATTCATTGATGATGTATTCTCGTTAGAAGGTACTTCTCCAAAGAAGTTTATTCTTCCAACTGCTGAAACAGCATTAGTTAATTTTCATAGAAACGAAATTCTAGATGAAGATGATCTTCCAAAGAAATATTTTGCTTACACTCCATGTTATCGTAAAGAAGCAGGCGCATACCGTACTGAAGAACGCGGAATGATTCGTGGATATCAATTTAATAAAATTGAAATGTTCCAATACACAACTGAAGAAGGTGACCAGCCAGCATTTGAAGAATTGGTCAAGAAAGCTTGCTCATTAGTCGAAAAACTTGGCTTAACATTTAGAGTGAGTAAACTCGCCGCTGAAGATATCTCTGCTTCAATGGCAAGAACTTACGATATTGAAATTTATATTCCAAGCATGGGTATCTATAAAGAAGTTTCATCAGTCTCTACTGCTCATGATTATCAAGCAAGAAGAGGTATGATTCGTTATAGAGAAAAAGCTACTGGCAAGGTTAAATATGCTAGGACACTTAATGGTTCAGGCTTAGCAACATCAAGAATCTTTCCAGCTCTTGTTGAACAAATGCAACAAGAAGATGGTAGTATTAAGATTCCAGAAGTGCTTCGTCCATGGATGGGTGGACTTGAATGCATTAAACCAAATAAAAAATAAGTTAAGATGCGATCGTTAATTCGATCGCTTTTTATTTTAAAAAGATAATGTTATCATAATAACGCCATCGCGATAGGTCTTTACGAACCAGGTCAGGATAGGAATATAGCAGCCTTAAGTATCTGATTTATGTGCGATGGTTTTATTACAAATGAAATCTATCGATGAAAAATATATGAAACTTGCATTAAAGGAAGCTAAAAAAGCTCTTTTAATTGATGAAGTTCCAATTGGAGCAGTTATTGTTAGAAATAACAATGTTATTGCTAGAGGACATAACTTAAGAGAAAAAAGCAATGACCCAACATCGCACGCTGAAATTGTTGCAATAAGAAAAGCATGCAAGAAATTTAAATCTTGGAGGCTTGAAGATGCAACCATATATGTAACTGTTGAACCATGCGCAATGTGTGCTGGAACAATTTTGTGGAGCAGAATTAAACGTGTTGTTTATGGAGCAAAAGATTTAAAAGGTGGAGCACTTGGCACCACATTTAATCTTTACGAAATTAAAAATTTAAATCATTATCCAGAAGTTACATCTGGAGTGTTAGAATCTGAATGTGGAAATATTATTTCCAATTATTTTAAAGATAAGCGAAAATTAAAATAATATAATTATTTAATTCTTTTACACTGTATAATTTTTTTATATACTTATACTAGAAAAGTAAACTTTTATGGATCAAGTAAATAAGAAGGAAGATAAGAATCTATTTGTTCACATCGATTGTGAGCCCTCATTTGGCTTAACTGATAATCAAGTTAAAGAACGAAAAAATGACGGTTTAATTAACAAAATGCCAAAGACTGTAACTAAATCTTATTTTAAGATTATTTTTGATAATGTTTTTAATTTCTTTAATATTGTTTTGTTTGCTATTGCTTTATTTATGATTATCACCAGTGCAACAGGCTTTGCTAACGAAGACCAAAGAGTTACCGCTGGTGATTTTATGTTCTTATATTTGTTATTGGTTAATATTGCTATTGGTTTATTTCAAGATATTAGAGCAAGAAAGAAAATTGATAAGTTAAAAGTTATTTCTTATCCGATTGCTAATGTTATTAGAAATGGAAAGAAAGTTGAAATTCCAGGAAATGAAATTGTTTTAAGCGATATGATTTCTCTTAAAAACGGAGATCAAATTATCTGCGACTCAATTGTTAAAGAAGGCACTTTAGAAGTTAATGAATCGTTACTCACCGGTGAATCCCTTAATATTGTTAAACATGTTGGTGATTATGTTTATTCTGGATCTTATGTCACAAGTGGAAACGCGATTGTTAAAGTTGATAAGATTGGTAAATATAATTTCGCTGCTTCACTTCAAAATAAGGCTAAAAAATTTAAAAGACCTAAATCAGAAATCTTACGTTCGCTCAATAGCATTCTTTCATTTATCGGAATCATATTAGTTGTTCTCACTGTTGCGATGCTTGCAACATATCTAGTTAAAAATACATTCAAAGATAACACTCTTAACTTTACTAGTTCACTAGTTGCAATGGTTCCAATTGGAATGTTTCTTTTAACATCATTAACTTTAGCTGTTGGCGTTATCCGTTTAGCAAAGAAAAGAATGCTTGTTCAAGAACTTTACTGTATCGAAACTTTAGCAAGGGTTGATACATTATGTTTAGATAAAACAGGCACCATTACAGATGGAACGATGACATTAAAGCATATTGAAATTTTATCTAAAGATAGCAAGTCGGAAATCGATAGTGTTTTATATTCATTAGTTAAATCCACAAAAGATGAAAACTCTACCGCCAAAGCAATCTTAAATGCTTATAACAATGAGAAACTTATTTCGGTTAGCAAAGCACTTGCATTTAATAGTGCTCGTAAATATTCTGCAATCATGTGTGATGATGGCAGAACATATGTTTTAGGCGCAAGAGAATTCTTGCCTCACAAAGGTAAAAAAATTGATGAAAAATTTATTGAATATGAAAAGCAGGGTTATCGTGTTTTGTTACTTGGCTATTCAAATATCGGCTTAAATGAAGAAAGCTTTATGCCGAATGTTGAACCAGTAGCAATTGTTGTTTTAGAAGATCATATTAAAGATGATGCGATTAAAAACATCGATTGGTTTAAGAACAATAATGTGAACATTAAAATTATTTCAGGTGATAATCCAATTTCTGTTGCAGAAATCGCTAGACGAGTTGGAGTTGAAGGTGCTGATAAATTTATCTCACTAGAGGCTATGTCGATTGATGATGTTAAATTAATTGCAAACAAATACACTGTTTTTGGTAGAGTCTCTCCTGAGCAAAAAGAAGCATTGATTTCCGCTATGCAAGCCGAAGAACATGTTGTTGCAATGACAGGAGACGGTGTAAACGATGTTCTTGCCTTAAAAACAGCAGATTGTTCAATTGCTATGGCAAGTGGAAGCGATGCTGCTAAATCAGTCGCTCATATTGTTTCAATGGATTCAAATTTCTCTGCTTTACCTGATGTGGTTCGCGAAGGTAGAAGAGTAATTAATAATTTGCAAAGAACATGCTCCATTTTCTTAATTAAGACAATTTTTGCGATGCTCTTAACTATTATTTTCTTAATTTCTGCTTGGACTGGAGAAAAAGGATATCCGTATGTCGGAAGAAATTTATTCATATGGGAATTCCTTACAATAGGAATGGCCTCATTCTTCCTTTCTCTACAACCAAATGACGAAAGAATTAAAAATAGCTTCTTTAATAATATTTTGACTAAATCATTGCCAGGTGGTCTTATTCAAACATTCTTCACAATTATCTATTTCTTAATAAGTGCAATTAATCCATCATTTTTACCTTATGATGTTGCACTTAATATGTCTATCCTAACATTCACAATTATTAGTTATGTGACATTATTAATTATTTCTTGGCCATTTGATGTTTATCGAAAGGTATTATGCGCCGCAATAGGAGTATTAATCTCAGGATTCTTATTAGTTGATAGATTCTGTATTTACCAAGCCGACATTACAGGTTCTAACACAACAGGATTCTTTAATATTGACTATAATGCCTTAATTCATTCATCGTGGTGGCTAATTTTGGTAGTTATTGCTGTTGCAATTCCTTCATATATTCTTATTAACAAATTAGCTTATGTTATTTTAGATAAAAAATTCAAAGGAGAAGAGAAATGAAAATATCGAAAGAAGTTAAAAAGGCATTAAGTGAGAACAAACCAGTTGTTGCTCTTGAATCAACAATTATTTCTCATGGTATGCCATATCCAATGAATGTTCAAACAGCTTTGCTTGTTGAAAAGACAATTCGTGAGCATGGCGCTGTTCCTGCAACAATTGGAATTATTGATGGTGAACCAATTATTGGAATGTCACCAGAAGAAATTGAAGAATTTGGAAAGCGCAAAGGCATTAGAAAAGTTTCAAGAAGAGATTTGCCAATTGTCTATGCAAAAAAATTATGGGGCGCAACCACTGTTGCCGCTACAATGATTTTAGCTAATCAAGCAGGAATTGAAATCTTCGTTACAGGTGGTGTTGGTGGCGCACATAGAGGTGCTCAAGATTCTTTTGATATTTCGGCAGACTTAGAAGAACTTGGTAAAACAAATGTTACTGTTGTTTCAGCAGGTGTTAAAGCAATTTTAGATTTAAATCTAACACTCGAAATATTGGAAACAAAAGGCGTTCCAGTTTTATCTTATCAAACCGATGAATTCGCAGACTTTTACACTAGACATTCAGGAATTAAGATGGAAAATGTCGTTAATTCTCCAAAAGAAATTGCGGAAATTATTAAAGCAAAAAGATTAAATCGTCTTGATGGTGGCATGCTAGTGGCTAATCCAATTCCAGAAGAATTTGCTATGGATAGTAAAGTTATTAATGAGGCTATCGAAAAAGCTCTTAAAATGGCTGATGAAAATCATGTTAAAGGAAAAGATGTTACACCTTTTCTTCTTAAGACAATTGTTGAATTAACTGGCGGAGATTCTCTTGAATCAAATATTAAACTTGTTTTAAATAACGCTAAATTAGGAGCAGCTATTGCTAAAGAACTATCATTATTATGAAAATAGAATCTAAGTTTCGTGATGGATTAAAAACGCTCATGAAGAGCAAACCACTTGATGAAATCAATGTGGTTATGCTTTGTGATGCAGTTAAATCCAATCGTCAAACTTTCTATTATCATTATCGCGATATATCTGATGTTGTTGAATCGATGTTTTTAAAAGAAAAAATTCATGCAACATCAAGAGTATTTGGCTTTGAAAATATCATCAAACCATTAATCGCATACATTAATTCAAATATTACATTTCTTCTTGCTGTA
>CAVIPD010000040.1:15401-20996 GCA_963644775.1 bacterium
TAGGAAATTCGTTTGCGAGTGATAAATTGGAAAATTTTTTGTATTTATATTTTTATCAAAAAACATCTCAATATTTGTCTTTTAGCGAGAAGAAAGGAACTCTTACCCTTGTTGATCAAAATAATATTTTTAGAGGAGTTTCCACTGTTTTAGCGAAAGAATGCTATTTTTGGATTATGAACAAATCTAAAGAAAAGCAAACACATCTACAAAAAAGATTGTCATTCATTTGGCATTACTTTATTGAAAAATATCCTAGTGAACTTAAAAGTATAAAATGATAGATTTTGAATTTGTTTCACCCACTAAAATTTATTTTGGAAAAGATAAAGAAAATTTACTTGGCCAAATTCTTTTAGAAAGAAATATTAAATCGGTTTTATTTGTTTATGGAAGTGGGTCCATTAAAAAGATTGGTTTATACGATAAAGTAGTTAGTCAACTATCTAATAATAATATTAAATATGTTGAACTTAGTGGCGTTCGCCCTAATCCAGATGTTAGCTTAGTTAGGCTTGGAGTTAAGTTGGTAAAGGAAAATAGTTGTGATTTAATTTTAGCTGTTGGTGGCGGAAGTGTCATCGATACCGCTAAAGCTATTTCGGTATCTACTTATTATGATAAAGATCCATATGATTTTAATCTTTATGTTGCCACACCAACTAAAGCATTACCTATTGGAGTCATTCTTACATTAGCTGCATCAGGAAGTGAGCTTAGTAGTTCTTGTGTTATATCAAATGATGAAACAAAATCAAAAAATGGTTTTAATTCAGATCTGGTTAGACCAATATTTGCAATCTTAAATCCAGAACTTACATTTTCAGTAAATAAATTTCAAACTGGATGCGGAGTTGTTGATATTATTTCTCATTCATTAGAACGTTATTTTTCACCAAGTTATGGTTTCGAATTTTCAGACAATCTCGCTTTAACAGTTATTAAAGACACAATTATTTGTGGAGAAAAATGTATAAATGATCCAAACAATTATGACGCTAGAGCGTTAATGATGCTTAACGGATCATATTCACATAATGGATTAACATCACTTGGTAAGAAATATGTTATGACCATCCATGCATTAGAACACGCCTTAAGTGCATATAAAAATGATATTGCTCATGGAGCAGGATTATCAGTTTTAATTCCTGCTTGGATGAGTTATGTATATAAATATGATATTGATAAATTTGATAAGTTTACTAAAGAGGTATTCAATCAATTCTATGTAAACAAAGATGAAAGTGCTAAAATTGGAATACAATCTTTGAAATCTTTCTTTCAAAAGATTGCTATGCCAGTAACACTAAAGGAACTTGGTATAAAAGAAAATGATATCCCTCTTATTGCGGATAAACTGACGAAGAATGGCACACGTATGATTGGCACTTCGTCAATCAAACCACTAACTAAAGAGGACATTATTAATATATTTATGAGTGTTCTCTAAGGAGGAATCTATGAAAAAAGAAGATATTGCTAGTTTTATTGTTTACCTATTAATGATTGTTATCGCAATTGTTATTGGCTTTACATTAGTAAAAGATATGTTTACTGCCTATAACAATGCTTATGGAAGTCGCGCACTTAATCCGTTTGTTTTCGCAATTATTGTTATCCTTCTTGGTATTATTGTTAATGCGTTTGGCTTAGAATTATTCCATGCGCTTGGAGGTAAAATCGGAGGATACGAAGTTATCTCGTTAAATGTCTTTGGACTTTGCTGGTATAAGAAAAATGGTAAATTCAAATTCAAATTCAAAGATTTTGATGGTTTAACAGGAGAAACAGTTCTTGCTCCTAAAAAAGAAAAAGCATCACCTAAAATGTTTGTTTGGCTACCTTTATTAATGTGGTTGATCGAACTCATTGGATGCATTATTTTATACTCAATTGGTTCAAATAAAGATCTTGCTAAAGATGATAATCCATTAATTTGGATTGGTACTGCCGCTATTATCTTTATTACTATCTCATCCATGATGGCGTTATATAACTTTGTTCCAGTTAAGCTTGACTCAATGACAGATGGATATAGATTAACTTTAATTAGTAAGCCTCAAAACGTGGAAGCTTATAACGAACTTATGAGAATTGAAAATCTTCAAAGAGAAGGTAAAGAAGTTGGCCCAGTTAAGGTTTTTGAAGATGTTACTGAATTTACTGCTCAAATTAACTTAATTACTGTTTATGATTGTCTTGCTAAAGAAGATTATGTAGCAGCATTAAAAATTATTGATAAGATGTGCGAGCAACAAGATAAGATTTCTCATGCATCGTACAATCGATTAATTGCGCAAAAACTTTATATTAAAATTGTTACTCTTCCACTTGTAGAAGCAAGAAAGTATTATGACGAGGAAGTTAATGATTCTATTAGAAGATTTATTTCAAATGATTTTTCAATGGAATCAATTCGTGCCTATGTATTAATTGCTGGGCTTCTTGATGAATCTCTTGGTGAAGTTCAATTCGCAGATTCAAGAAAACCTAAAGCACTTAAGCGTTCACTTAAATCTCGTGCAGAGGTTGAAAACAAGTTGTACTCAAATGCAATCGAAATGGTTAAAGCCGCCCATAAAGATTGGGACATGAGTGGAATCAATGAATAAATAAAATAAAAGTTCGTTACCGATTGATAACGAACTTTTTATTTAAGAATTAATTAATCTTTTTCTTCATAACGAGAGTTGTCTTCGTGAGGATAATCTTCACTTACGGCAGATTCGTTATGAACTTTTTTAATTCCTAATATGACATGTTTATTCTTGTTAGAATCTTTGAAATCTAAAGTTGAATTATCATCAAGAAAATCATTCAACTCAAAGCCAAATTTTTCACATAGATATTTTATGTTCTCTGGCTTAGGAGATAATGCTCCTGCTCTCCATTTAGAAATTACATTTTTACGAATTCTAAATTTTTTAGCGAATTGTTTTTCGTTAAGATCGAGATGTTTAATTAAATAATCAACTTTTTCAATTACTGTCATACTACTTTGCTTGTGCTTTTAATAAATCGCGAATTTCTCCAAGAATTTCTGCTTCTGTTGGCGCTGGCTTTCCTTCTTCAACAGGAACAGGTCTTTCTTCTGGATGTTTAACATAGTAAGCTTCAAGAAGTTTTGCATCAGCCTCAGCCTTTTTAGCTTTTAAGACAGCTGCTGTTTTGACGATTGCAAATAAGACAACTGCAATAATGAGGAAGCTAATTACAGCATTGATTAATGTGCCCCAATCGATTACTGATGACATATTGTAGGTGTAAACCGCGCCATGAAGAGTATATTTTGAAAGAATTGTTGTTTTGACGCTTTCAACCAAATTTGGGTTATCTGCAACAACATCAATACCGTAAAGATTTTCGGCGAAATCAGTTGCTAATTCGTGCAATTTAGCGACATCAAACGATTGTCCTAAACCCATATCTGGATTCATACCCCTTTGTGCATCATTGAGTGCTGGAAGAACTGTAACCAATCCTTTTAAGCCTCCTGGGACTGCCCAAGTGCAAATGCTGAGTAAAATATTAACTGCAGCAGTGACAATTGCGGAGAAAGCACCGCCAATAACAACGCCAACAGCCATATCAAGAACTGAGCCTTTGCTAATGAATGCTTTAAATTCAGCCCACAAGCCTCTTACGCTTTTTTTCATTGAATTTTTCTTAGCCATTTTCTGACCTCCAATAAAAATAATTTTATCATTTTTAAATCATATAAGTATAAAAAAATTATTTTGATATAATAATTGCGAGGTAAATGCTATGAATAAAGTTAAAATTCTTGTCGATTCAACAATCGATTTAACACCTGAACTATACAAACAATACGATATGGAAGTTCTTCCTTTAAATGTTAATTTTGGAGAAGAAAATTTTAAGGATGGTGTCACTATTACACCTGATGAAATTTATGCACGAGTAAACGGAGGTTCAGATCTTCCAAGCACTGCTGCTATTCCGCCTTTTGTATTTGAAGAAAAAATTAAAAAATATCTTGATGAAGGATATGACATTTTCTATATCGGGTTAGGATCAAATTTATCAACCACATACCAAAATTTTGTTCTAGCGTCTTCTAACTATGTTGATAGAGTCTTTTCAATTGATTCAGCTAATTTATCAAGCGGTTCAGGTCTTCTTGCTCTAAAAGCATGCAAATTCCGCAATGAAGGAAAAACTGCTAAAGAAATTGCAGAGGAAATTAAACCCTTAGTTAATAAAGTTTCAACTAAATTTGTTCTTGATAAATTAGATTATATGAAGAAAGGTGGACGTTGTTCCGCGATGGCGGCAATATTTGGTCACCTTCTCCATATTCATCCGATTTTAAAAATGGAAAACGGAAAATTAATCGTTGAGAAAAAACCAAGAGGGCCAATGAAAATCGCGTACAACGAAATGATTAGTGAACTTAAAAACGATCTTCCTAATGTTGATATGGATCATATTATGATTACTCATTCAGGATTATATCCAGAAGATCTTGAATATATTGTCAATGAAGTATCTAAACTCGTTAACAAAGAAAATATTAGAATTACAAGAGCAGGATGCGTTGTCAGCGCTCATTGTGGTCCGAACACTGTCGGAATTCTCTATATTAAAAAGTAGTATTTATTTAGAAAAAACGGAAGCCAATTAACTTCCGTTTTAGTTTGCTTATTTACCAGAGATTGCTAATTTTTTAATTAGAATACTTGGTGATGAACATGCCGATAATTCAAGAGAGACATCGTTTGCGATTTCTTTAATTGAATTAAATACATCAACAAGGTTTCCAGCCACTGTAATAAGTGATAATGGTTCAGCAATTTTACCATCTCTAATCATAAAACCTTGAGCTTGAAGAGAGAAGTTGCCACTCTTAGCATTCATACCTGCATGTAAACCCTCAAGTTCAGTGATATAGACACCTTCACTAATAGGAGCAATCATTTTATCAAATGATTTTCTTCCTGGTTTAACATAGATGCAGCCAAGTCCTGCTTTTACTTTTCCTCCAACAACACCGTTACCGGTTGGTTCAACACCATCTTTGGCGGCTGTTTCGAGAGTGTAAATATATGTTTCGAGATTTCCTTTTTTTATTAAGAATTTCTTGTTTGTCGCAACGCCTTCCTCATCATAATAATTATAGAAGATATTTTTTTCTAAGTTATTTTCAACAACAGTGAGCTTTTTACTTGCTACTGGCTGATGAAGTTTTCCAACAAATAATGATGATTGTTTTTGAATTTCTTCAGCATCAATATTTGATAAATAAGATCTTAATAATGCTGAAACGCAATTTGGTTTTAAAACTGTTGGATATTTTTTGCTCTTACATTGAGTTGCACCTAATTTGTTAATAGCGTCTTCTGCAACATCCTTAGCAAATTTATCTGCATCAAATTCTTTTGGATCAAGTGAAGCGAAAACTTTAAATCCTGTTTTTACTTCATCACCTTGTTTTGCAGCAACTTCTGCATAGAACGAGTAACTTGCAGATTTATTTTTAAGTTTCAAACCATATGAATTTGAAAGTGAACTTTCTTCAAATCCTTCGTCATAACCAACTGTAGCGACTTCGCTGATTCTTTTATCGTAGGC
>CAVIPD010000040.1:21006-23188 GCA_963644775.1 bacterium
GTTTTAAGAGTTCGATTTTCTCGGCCATGTTGTTAGAAATAACATCCTTATTGAAGACATTTTTCTTATGATATTTCTTACTTCCTTTATAAATGATTGAAGGATTATTAGTTTCAACTAATGATGCACTTCTTTTAATTGAATTAACAAGGAATTCAGGAGTATCTTTATCAATTTTACTAACGGCAACAGTACCGAATTTTCCGTTATAAATTCCTCTTGCTGTTATTGAATAAGAATCGCTAACTGTGTAACTATCTACTTCTTTATGGAAAATTGAACACGATGTTGATTTTGAATGACTGAATGAAATATCAGCAGCTTCGAACTTATTAGCTTTAGCTAATTCATAGAATTTTTTCTCATTAAATCTCATTTAAGTTCCCCTCCGTTTCCGCCGACAAGAATTTCATCGACACGAATTGTTGGTTGACCAACATCAGTTGGAATTGATCCAGATGCTGCGCCGCACATTCCTTGAGCACGTTTTAAGTCATTACCAACCATATCAATGTGCTTTAAGATTTCTGCGCCTGAACCGATAAGTGATGCGCCACGAACTGGTTCACAAATCTTACCATCGCGAATGATGTAGGCTTCACTACAACCAAAGTTGAATTCACCTGTTGCTGGATTAACTGAACCACCATTAAGTGATTTTGCGTATAATCCAAGTTTTGTAGCTTTAATAATTTCTTCTGGAGTAGAAGTACCATTTCCAATAAATGTATTAGACATTCTTGAAGTTGGTTCGAATTTGTATGATTCTCTACGACAAGCACCATTACCTTTCATACCCATTCTTCTACCATTAAAGTCATCAATTAAATATGATTTTAAAATACCTTTTTCAATTAATACTGTACGTTGAGTTTTATTACCTTCATCATCAATATTATTTGAACCCCAACCATTGACGATTGTGCCATCATCATAGGCTGTTACTAAGTCTGATGCAATTTTTGTTCCAAGTTTACCAGCAAAGACTGATAAATTTTTACTAACTGCACTTGCTTCAAGTCCATGCCCACAAGCTTCATGGAAGATAACTCCACCAAAGCCATTGCCGATGACAACTGGCATCTTGCCACTTGGGCATTCTTTTGCAGATAACATTGTTAATGTGGATTGAGCTGTTTCTTTTCCAAGTTTAACAATATCAACATTGTTTAAGAAGAATTCAAATCCAGCACTTGCTCCAGGAGCGTTATAACCTGTTTCAATTTTTTCTCCATCAAGAGCAACGCACATAAGCATTATTCTTCCTCTTTCTTTTTCATCTTTATAGATAAATCCTTTAGAGTTAATCAAAGTGTTACGTTGAACATAATGACTTAATCCAGCCTTAGTTCTAATAATTTTTGGTGAAGCTTTTCTCATCTCAACTTCACCTTTTTTTAGATAATCAATCTT
Source organism: bacterium (assembly GCA_963644775.1). Classification (GTDB taxonomy): domain Bacteria; phylum Bacillota_I; class Bacilli_A; order RFN20; family CAG-826; genus Fiminaster. The sequence goes on from CAVIPD010000040.1 coordinate 22,420, forward strand.
TTCTTTTGGATCAACACTAGCGTGTGGCCTAACATGTGGATGAATGTTTTTAACATGTTTAATTTTTAAATCGTTAATGACAAGGACTTGTTTACCGCTAAATCTTGTTGAAAGTGATTGTGCTAAAGCAAGTAATCCTTTTTTAGATACATCATTTGTGTATCCGTAAACACTTTGAAGTTCTTTTAAAATTCTAATACCTGCACCTAAACCATTAGTGTCACTAACTGCTTCGACTTTTCCATTTTCAATGGAATAAGATGAACTAACTGTTTCTTGAATAAAGATTTCAGCGTAGTCACCACCTGTTTTTAAGGCAGCATTAAGTACTTCGATAGCTTGTTTTTTACTTAACATTTTTATCTCCTTTTCTTTTAAATAATATATTCATATGCTCTTTTTTTAATATATGTTGAATGGCGAATTTGCCACTCATAAGAGCGATAGGTAGACCTCCTGGCATAATAATCCATTGTCCAGAAACAACAATGTTATTAATTCCTTTAACTTTAGAATTATGCATTAGTTGCCTACCATTATATGTATATGACCATGGCATATATGCACCACGATGTGCATTTACATATCGATGATATGTCATTGGAGTTGCAACATCCAATATTTCAATTTCTCCTAGTGAAGGAAATTTCTTTTTGATTTCGTCTTTAACAATTGTAGCAATATTATTTTTAATGTTTAGATATTCTTTATATTTTTTTCTCTGTTTTTCCCAATAATAATAATCTCTATCTCTTTGATGAATTAGAAC
>CAVIPD010000040.1:23198-40582 GCA_963644775.1 bacterium
GTTAATAATACTTTTCCATCTTTAACGAATGTTTCATCAAATAGATAATTTCTTATTTTTAATGAAGTATTTTTTGTATGTGCAATTTCAAATGGATTACATTCAAATTCAAATGTTGTTGTAATGTTCAAATCTTTAAGTTTTTGAGCGTCTACTAGATAACTAATATAGACACATGATGGTGTTGGATAATTTTCTTTTTTAATAAATCTTTTTGTGAAGTGCACATCACGTTTAGAATTAGTTAAAATCTTTCTTGTAGCCTCAAATATATCGCACGCAGTTACAAAGTAATCTCCCTCAAATGTATTGCCATTTTTAAGTACAATCGCATTAATTTTACGATTTTTAATTAAAACATTATTAACCTCACTGTTGACGTGAATTTTTCCGCCTAGGCTGAGATAGCGATTTTTCATTCTTTCAATTAGATATGAGCTTCCGCCTTTTGGCACTCCACCATTACCAAGCGCAACCGAACCGAACGCAAATAATGTTGTGTATAGATTTCCATCTCCTGGAACAATTTTAGAAAGAACATATCTAAGTTCTTCTGATTTAAATTTATTTGTGAAGTCAGCTTGTGATATTTTTGTAGCGTATAAAAATGATGGTAAATAAGGAATCATCTTGAATCCGATTTTGATTAAATCGATTAGGTTCATCTGCGATAATGGTTTATGCATTGGAAGAGGCATCTTTGCAAATTTAATCGTATATTTGATTAATTTCTTTATAAGCCTTTTATCAGTAGGAGAGATTTCTAATAATTCTTTTTCTAATTTATTTAAATCACACCAAAAAGTAAAAACTTTGCCTTTATATTCAATAGAACCAAAGTTATCGCTATTGATAATATCTTCTTGATCAAAGGCATCAACATCCTTCCACATTTTATTGATATCATCATCATTCTTGGTGCCTGTTAACCAGTGAATACAACCATCTATTTTGTGATTTTTTCTTTCCCAAGTATAACAAAGGCCACCAACATTTGGATTTTTCTCAAAAATCTCAGTTTGAAATCCACTAAGTTGTCCATAGATGCCAGCGCTTAATCCACTAACACCACCACCAATGATAATAATTTTCTTTTTTGGCGAATCATTTTTCATAGTATTGTAATTATATACGCGTACGAAAAAATATAAAACTTGTATTAACAATTTGTTAATGATAAAATCACAAATACAACTTTCTTTAGGACCACTAAGGCCTAAGGCGGAAGGAGTTATATTATATGAAAAAAGGTATTCATCCAGAAACACACAAGGTCACAGTTACATGTGTCTCTTGCGGAGCAACATTTGAAACACATTCAACAAGTAAATCAATTCACGTTGATACATGTTCAAATTGCCATCCATTCTATACAGGCAAACAACGCTTTGTCTCAACAGATGGACGTGTCGACCGTTTCAATAAGAAATACGGATTAAAATAAGAAAGAGAAACCCGAAAACAATCGGGTTTTTTATAACTATGAAAAACTATTTAAAATCAAAGATTTTGTTTTCGTTAGTGGCAGTGCTATTAACATCATGTGGTGGACAAACTACATCTACATCAAGTAGTTCATCCTCATCTACCATAACTTCTACATCAAGTTCAACAACTTCTACAACCACATCATCTACATCAGAATCCTCCTCTTCAAGTGGTGGTTCATCCTCATCTACCTCAACAGGTCCATCAGGATATTATGATCGCGCTACCGGAACAGGATTGACTTTGTTAAACAACCTAAAAATAATTACTAATGATGGTTTTGACAATTTAACATATGCCCAATTATTAAATGCATATAAAACAACAGATGTTAAGGAATCTGATTCCAGTGAAATTAACGATTATTATTCTAATGACACACATTGGAAAATTTCAGGTAATCAATCTTGTGGAAGTTATAAAGGTGAAGGAGATTGCTATAATCGTGAACACTCAATCCCTAAGTCATGGTGGGGTGGATCTCCAGATAAATCTTCACAAGGCAGTGATGTCTATATGGTTGTTCCAACGGATGGCTATGTAAATAATAGGCGCAGCAATATGTGTATGGGTGAAGTCAGTAGTCCAACATATCAATCAAATAATAACTATTCCAAGATTGGACCAAACACATTCAGTGGACACTCTGGCACTGTGTTTGAACCTAATGATGAATGGAAAGGTGACTTTGCTAGAATTCATATGTACGCACTTGTAAAGTGGAATGCATATAGTTGGACAAGTGGAGATGGCGGTTCAATATTCTCAGGCAGTTATTCAACAACTCATCTTGGATTCACTGATTACGCATTTAATTTATTCAAGAAATGGCACAAGCAAGATCCTGTTTCTTCTTATGAAAGAAAGAAAAACGATGCCGCATACACTCTTCAAGGAAATAGAAATCCATTTGTCGATAATCCAGATTTTGCTTCATTAATTTGGGGCATGTAAATTAATAACCTCTGTATATAATTGAAAATACATTAAAAATGTAATAACCTTATAAGCAGAGGTTTTTATTATGAAAAAGCATATCAAATCAATATTAGCATTGGCGTCACTTTCTTTATTACTCGCAGGATGTAATGGAGGAGGCCAATCAACATCATCATCAGGAACAGAGACTTCAACGTCATCTTCATCCTCGACGTCATCTTCATCCTCTTCATCAGGTGGACAATTTGATCCAGGAGATTACTATAGTTCAATTTCAGATTCACTAACTGGAACAGCATTAAAAACGGCGTTGAACACTCTTAATACTTCAAAACGTAAATCTACTGTTGGTTATGGTGGATTTAAAACATTCTTCCAATACACAGAAGTTGACTGGAATGGAACAACACCTAAAGGAAAGATGGTAAGTTTCTATAACAGTGCTTATGTTTCTGCAACTTGGGATAACCAAGCCACGTGGAATAGAGAGCATGTCTGGCCTAACTCATTAGGCGGCGGAACTGTTGAAGCGGATGCTCATATGGTTCGTCCTTGCGACGTTGATATTAATGGTGATAGAGGAAATAAATATTACGGAAAAAGTATTTATGACCCAGGAAAACATGGCGTTGCTTACTATCGTGGTATTGCAGCTAGAATTGTCTTTTATTGTGCTATCGCAAATACTTCTTTGAAAGTTGTTGATACCAATAGCGGAGACTCTTCATCAATGGGAAAACTAAGCGATTTACTTGAATGGAACTTAGCATATCCACCATCAACATCGGAAACTGCTGATTTATCTCTTAGAGTGGAACAAAATAGAAATCTTAAAATTCAAACGCTTCAAAGAGGACAAGGAAATAGAAATCCATTTATTGATCACCCTGAATATGCATGCAAGATTTGGGGAAGTACAAACTCTTCAACTAAAAAGATTTGTGGAATGTAATTAACATAACTAGAACAAGGAGTACCTCATATGAAAAACAAGTTCTACATCACTACACCAATTTATTATCCAAGTGCTGAGGCACATATTGGACATGCTTATTGTACTGTTATGTGCGATATTCTTGCACGATACAAACGTCTTAGAGGCGTTGAAACATTCTTTTTAACAGGTACTGATGAACACGGTGAAAAGATTCAAAAGAAAGCTATCGAAAAGGGCGTTACACCACAACAATATGTTGATGAAATAGCTGCAAAATTCCAAGATTTATGGAAAAAACTTCGCATTTCTAACGATGATTTCATTCGCACAACTCAAGAAAGGCATACAGTTGTTGTTCAAGATATTTTTTCAAAACTGTACGCTAACGATGATATTTATTTAGGCAAATATGAAGGATGGTATTGTACGCCATGTGAATCATTCTGGACTGACACTCAAGTTGGTGAAGAGCATCTTTGTCCTGATTGCCATCGTCCTGTTCATAAGGCTAGCGAGGAATCATATTTCTTTAAAACACAAAAATATCTTCCTGAATTGCTTCAATATATGGATGAACATCCTAAATTCATTCTTCCGATCAATCGTAAAAACGAAATGATGAATACATTTATTAAACCTGGATTAGGTGATTTATGTGTTTCAAGAACTTCGTTTGACTGGGGCATTCAAATCAAAGAAAATCCAAAACATGTGATTTATGTTTGGATGGACGCATTAACAAATTACATCACTGCTTTAGGTTATGGTTCAAAAGATGAATCTAAATTTAATAAATTCTGGGCTGATGAAAATACTGAAATTGTTCATATTGTCGGTGCAGACATTTCTAGATTTCATGTTATTTATTGGCCAATGTTTTTAAAAGGCCTTGGATTAAGATTACCAGATAGAGTATTTGTTCATGGATTACTTGATCTAAACGGTGAAAAGATGTCTAAATCACGTGGTAATGTCGTTTCACCACTTCCCTTAATCGAACGTTATGGAGTTGACTCAGTTAGATGGTTCCTTTCAAAAGAATTTTCATTTGGAAGTGACGGTCGATTCACTCCTGAATTATTTGCAGAAAGATGCAATGTTGATTTAGCTAATAACTTTGGTAATTTGGTTAATAGAACAACCGCTATGATCATAAAATATTTTAATGGCGTCGTTCCTCAATTAACAAAGTTAAATGAAAAGGATTTAGCAATTAAAGATTTAACTGAGAAAACCATCAATTCATATGAAATTTATATGGATGACCTTAAGGTAAGCGAAGGACTAAGCGCTGTTACTGAATTGCTTAATGCTGCTAATAAATATATTGAAGAAACACAACCTTGGGTTTTATCTAAGGAAGGTAAGAATGATGAACTAGGAAATGTTATGGCAATTCTAGTTAATACAATCATTGTTGCTAGTAAACTTCTTTCACCTGTCTTAGTTGAAACTGTCGAAAAAGTATTTGCTCAATTTGGAGTTAAAAAAGAACTTCAAGGTTACGAAATTAATCATGAATTCTGCCCATTTAGTGGTCTAACAGTGAATAAAGGAAATCCATTATTCCCTCGACTTGATATTGCTTTAGAAACAGAATTTATTAATTCAATTTCTAAATAATTAGGATGCAAAAGCATCCTTTTTATTTGCCTAATAAATCAAAATAAATCCATAGGTACAAAGCTTGATATCTGGAATATGAATTAACATAGTATTTTCCTTCTTCCTCTTCAACATGAATATTATCCTCATAGGAAATGGTTCCGTGATCGCCTTGAAGAATTAAATAGATGTTATTAATAAAATCAGAAATTTTAGCGAGCATATTATGTTCTCTCCAATAATTGCTTCTTGCGATCGAATCATTTACACATTCTTTTGTAAATCCGTTTTGGAATGAAGTGTAATATTCTTTAACATTTGTACATGCTACTAAGTAGGCTAATGAATATATTGTATAAACATAGCCCGAATAACGAAGGTATTCATTTGTGGATGTTAAACAAATATATGCTGCAACTAAATTAGCGTCTTCTTCTTTGATAATTCCTTTTGTGTGTGCAATTTCATGTGCCATTGTAAAAGCATATTCTCCGGGTGTCACTAATGGATTCATATTTGGTTCACCTGTAGGAGCAAAAGCAACGCCTGTAATTTGTAATTCACGATATAACCAACCAAAAATATACATGAGTTTTGTTTTTGGGGTGTTGGTAGTGTAATAATCACTTTTAAGGCTTTTAAATTCTTCACTCATAATGGTGTTCATCTCATCATGAGTATAAGGCATAATTAACATCCCTTTTTCATCGTAGGATAAGTGTTTAGATATTTCGTTATAATCGCTTTGAAAATATTCTCCAATTTCTTTATACACTAAAGTGTTTTCCACTAATTCAGTGTGTTGAGGAATATCGACTTTATAACGATTATATTCCATTCCAGCTGTGCCCATATACACAGTTAAAATAAGCGAAATTACGATTCCAAAATTAAGCCAATATTTAGATGAGCCTCTAAATTTAAATCTATGGAGATGACGTATTGCTAAAATTAGCCAAATAACTATATAAATAACTAAGCAAATGATAAATAATTCAAAAGCCGATATTGGTAGCCATCTAAATAAGAATGTAGTGACATATTGAATGCCTCTAGAAATTGATCTAGACCAACCTTCTGAGATAAATGAAGAGGTGCGAATTATACATAAAAATCCAAAGGTAAAAAGAATGCATCCTAGAGTGATTAATGAAGCATAAAATGTTTTCTTATATCTATTCATAGCAATATTATTTTACTAAATAATTATGTTATGATATTTATATGATTTTTAAAATACCTTTATCTCCGATTGTAAAAGCCATGGCAAAGGGTGATCAAAAATATTTAAAAACGCATAAAACGTTTGGAATGTTTTCAGTAAAAAAAGATTTGGCCTATATTGATGATGGTAACCAATATCACTTGCTTGATATTATTCAACCAGTTTTAGGTCATGATAATGGAATAACATTGTTTTATATTCATGGTGGTGCATATTTATATGGCAATAAAGAAGTATCACGTGTTTTTACATCGTGGTATGCGAACCAAGGATTTACTGTTATTGCAATTAATTATCGTTTAACAAATGTTGATGAACATATTGGTATTAAAGAACAAGTTAGTGATATTTTTGCTGCACTTCAATTTATTGAAGAAAACAAGCATGAGTTCGATGTTAAAATGAATAAATTTTGTTTGATGGGTGATTCCGCTGGCGGTCATTTATCTTTATTAACTGATATCATATACCATTCAAAAGAAGCTCAGGAATACTATGGAATTAAGTCGTTGCCAAAAATTGATATTAAATGTTTGGCGCTAAATTCAACAATGTATGACTTTCCAAAATTGCTTCCTTTAGCGAGAAAATATTTAACTAAAAAGAACTGTAAAAAAGTGTTAACAGAACACTGTTTTGATGAAGAATATATGAGACGCAATTCACCTCGATATTACGTTCAAAATGGAGTTAAACTCCATCCATTATTTAATTCAACTGCTTATCATGATATGTTCATAGATCAATCATTATTGTTAAAAAATGATGGGAAAAAATACAACCTAGATCTTGAATTTTTATTAGAAACAAGTCCTCGTAAAGAAATAGGCCATGTTTATAATCACTTTGTCTTTGATCAAGAAGGACTTAAGTGCAACATGGCAATGGTTGACTTCTTTAAACGTCATTGTGATGTTGAATAGTTTTACAAAGTAAAATATAATAGTCGCTATGAGTAAATTAAATCAAAATAAAACCCCTTATTTAGACGCACTTAAAAAATACGTTAATGCAGATGTATTACCTTTAGATGTCCCTGGACATCACATGGGTAATGTCAAAAACGGATTAAAGTCATTTTTAGGTGATATGTCTTTTAGAGCAGACGTTAACGCTCCAATCGGGATGGATAATTTAGCCAATCCACATGGCGTTCTTTTAGAAGCAGAGCAATTAATGGCAGATTTTTGCCATGCAGATCATAGCCTCTTTTTAATTAATGGAACATCATCTGGAATTCTTGCAATGATTATGACAGCGTGTCACGCTAATGAAAGAATTATTCTTCCTAGAAACGTTCATAAATCAATTGTTTCCGCTTTAATCCTTTCTGGTGCATCTCCTGTGTATGTTGCTCCGAAACTTGATGCTGAACTTGAAATTGCAAATCAACCAACAGTTGAAGATTATATTAAGGCAATGCAAAGATACCCTACAGCTAAAGCTGTCTTTGTCATTAATCCAACCTATTTTGGCGCTGTTAATGATTTAAAACGTATTGTTAAAGAAGCACACGATAGAGGTATGATGGTTTTGGTTGATGAAGCTCATGGTGCTCATTATTATTTTGATAAAACTGGACCAATATCTGCAATGGATGCAGGCGCTGATATGGCATCTGTTTCATTTCATAAGACAGGTGGCTCATTGACTCAATCATCAGTGTTACTTTTAAAATCAAAAACAATTACTCGTGAAGCAGTTCAAAAATCATTAAATATTTTAAACACAACATCCCCATCATCAATTCTTATTGCATCATTAGATGCTGCTAGACAATATGTTGCTACTAAAGGTCAAGAGAATATGAATAACGTTCATAAACTTTCTAGTTATGCACGTGAACAAATTTCAAAAATCAAAGGTTTCGTTCCTTGTGGAAAAGAACATTTCCTTTCTAGAGGATGCTATGATTATGACGAAACTAAATTAGTTATCAAATTGGAAAATTTAAATATCAATGGGTTTGAATTATATCACTTATTAAAAGATGAATATGATATTCAAGTTGAACTTGCAGAAACTTATGTCATTATGGGTGTTCTTGCTTTAGGCAATAGCCATTCTCAAATGGTGAGATTTGTTAAAGCCTTAAAAGATGTTTCAAAGAAACATTATAACAAGAAATATACATATCAAAAGCATGCTTTTGGTATTGAATTCCCATTCCAAATTATTCGCCCTAGAGCAGCATTTCACGCTCCTGGAAAAAGAGTTCCTTTGGAAAAGGCTGTTAATCAAATTTCAAAAGAATCAATTATGATTTATCCACCTGGAATACCATTAATTGTTCCTGGTGAAGTGTTCACAAAAGAACTTGTGGAACGTATCAAAGAATATAAGAAATTAAATGTTACTATTCTTAGCGATTATGGTGCTGATTATGTCAATATTATTGACATTGATCGTTGGAATAGATATCACGTTTATAAAAACAAACTTAATGATTATCTTGTAAAACGTATGTCTAATCCACGCGCTGATGGTTTTGAAATGCCGTTTGAAGGAAATAAACATAGTGGCACAATTATTCTTCTTCCATTTAGAAAAGATACTTGGAGAAATAATGCTTTACCTGCACAAGAAAACTTTAAGAAAGTTATTTTTTCAATTGCTAAATATGAAACTGTTTATGTAGGAATTCATCCTTCAATATATAACAAAGTTATTGCTGATTATGAAGGAAAGAAAAACATTGTGCCAATTAAAATAAAATACGACGATTCATGGGCAAGAGACACAGGACCAATTTTTGTTACTAATGGTGACAAAATGAGACTTGTTGATTTCAGATTCAATGCTTGGGGTGGAGAAGTCGATGGACTTTATTCAAACTATAAAGATGATGATTTACTTTGTGGTAAATTAGCAAAGAAATTTGGTATTGAACGTTATTATCTCGATGACTTTATTCTCGAAGGTGGAAGTATTCATGTTGATGGAGAAAAGACATGTATGGTTACAAAAGCATGCCTGCTTTCTAAAGGAAGAAACCCAAGATTATCTCAACTTGAAATTGAAGAAAATTTAAAAACGTATTTAGGTGTCAGTAAAGTTATTTGGCTTGATAATGGTATCTTCGAAGATGAAACAAATGAACACGTTGATAACATCGCTTGTTTTATTAAACCTGGTGTTGTTGCACTCTCTTGGACAGATGATAAAAACGATCCTCAATATAAGTTTTCTTATAATGCATACAAATTACTTAAAAATGAAACTGACGCTATGGGTAGAAAGATTGAAGTTATTAAAATTAAACTACCTAAACCTATGTATATGTCTAAGAAGGAAGCCGATGGAATTAAGATTGGTAGATTTGACGCTAAACCTAGACCAGAAGGTTCTAGATTAGCTGCAAGTTACATTAACTTCTATCAAGGAGAGAAATTTGTTATTCTACCAGGATTTGGAGTGCCAGAAGATAAACTTGCTAAAGCAAAATTAGAAAAACTTTATCCTGACAAAGAAATCATTCAAATCAATTCAAAAGAAATTTTATTAGGTGGAGGAAATATCCATTGCATTACAATGCAAATCCCATATCAAGAGGAGTTTATAAAGAAAAATGAAAATTAAAGTCGCTATAACTCAAATGAAATGTTCATCAAACTATGATGAGAACATTAAAAATGCTATTTCTCTTGTTGAAGAAGCTGCTAAAAAAGGTGCAAACATTGTTCTTCTACAAGAACTATTTTCAAATCTATATTTTTGCCAAGTTGAAGATTATGACAAATTTGAACTAGCCGAAGTTAGAACTAAATCACCTCTAATCAATAAGTTCAAAGAAGTTGCTAAAAAATATAATGTTGTTTTGCCAATCTCATTTTTTGAAAAAAGTGGCACTAACTACTTTAATTCACTAGTGATGATTGATGCAGATGGAACTGATTTAGGACTTTATAGAAAAACACATATTCCTACCGGACAATGCTATGAAGAAAAATTCTATTTCTCTCCAGGAGATACAGGATTTAAAGTATTCAAAACAAAATTTGGCAAAATTGGTGTTGGTATTTGTTGGGATCAATGGTTTCCTGAAGTTGCTAGAATCTTAACACTAAAAGGTGCTCAAATTCTTTTATATCCAACCGCAATTGGAAGTGAACCAGTTCTCGTTAGAGATTCAATGCCACATTGGAGAAACACTATGTGTGGGCATGCAGCTGCAAATATTATTCCTGTATGTGCATCAAATCGTATTGGTGAAGAAAAAGCAGGTAATTCCTCTATGGCTTTCCAAGGATTTTCATTTATTGCTAATCAACAAGGTGAGATTGTTGAATCTATGGATAGAGTTGAAACTGGTATTCGCGTTCATGAATTCGATCTTGATGCAATTGATAAAGAAAGAGTTTCCTGGGGCGTATTTCGTGATCGTAGACCAAATTGCTATAAAGACATAATTAAGTATTCAGAAGAAGATGAATAAGAACGATAAGAAAAAGAATATCAATAAAGGTAAGGTTAACCCTAATTCTATAAAAGAATTTAAGGTTCATGAGGAGTGCGAACTCCTTCCTTTTTTACTTGAAAAATATCCACACTTATCTAGAAACAATGTTAAATCGCTTCTTTCAAATCATCAGGTTGCAGTTGATGGAGCACCTGTTAGTCAATTTAATTTAAAACTTACCAAAGATGACATTGTCATTGTTAGCAAAAGAAAAATTGCAAAACATGAAAGAAAAAATCTTCCAATTATTTTCGAAAATGATGAATTTATTGTCATCAATAAACCAAGTGGATTATTAAGTGTCGCTAGTGATAATGAAAAAGGTAGAACCGCTTATAGGATGGTTACTGATTTTGTTCAACAGCAAAATAAACATAACCGTATTTACGTTGTCCATCGTCTTGATGAAGACACATCCGGTGTATTGATGTTTGCAAAGAACCCATATATTAGAGAAGAACTTCAGAAGAATTGGTCTAATATTGTTAAGTCTAGAAGATATTATGCAATCACAGATGGCGTATTTGAAAAAAGTGAGGATAGATTAGTGGACTATCTAAAAGAAAATTCGCTTAATCTAATGTATGTCACAAAAAATAGTAAGGATAAAGACGCTAAAAAATGCATCACAAATTACAAAGTAATCAAAAACAATGATAAATATACTTTACTTGATATTAATATTGAAACTGGACGCAAGAATCAAATTCGTGTTCAATTAGGTAATATTGATCATTACGTTATTGGTGATGATAAGTATGGTGAGCCATCTGATCCACTTAAGAGATTAGGGCTACATTCTTATGAATTAAGTTTTGTTCATCCAATTAATGGAAAACTATTCACTTTTAAGGCACCAATGCCTGATGAATTTAATAAATTATTCAATAATAATATTAAAATTTCTAAAAATAGATATAATAAACACGGTAATAAATAATGAAGAATAGATATTTAGAAGCATTTAAAACATCAGCTCTCTCAATTATTCCGATGATTGCGATTGTTTTAATTCTTCATTTTACTAATCTTGCCAAAATTACTGATGGAGATTCACTTGATAACATTTGGCTCATCTTAGCTGGTATGGTTGTTCTTGTAATTGGTTTGGCGTTATTCCAAATTGGTGCATCATCTTCATTAACAAAAGTTGGTGAGTATATGGGCTCATCATTATCGAAACAAAAGAAAATATTTATTGTTATTTTATTCTCATTTGTTCTTGGCTTATTAATTACATGTGCTGAGCCATCAATCTTAATTGTTTCTAAACAAGTTACCATTATTCCGAATAATTCAATTGCTAATGCGTTCCTACTTATTGGTGGTATTGCGTTAGGTGTTGGAATATTTGTTGTTATCGGTGTTATTCGTATTATCAAACACCAATCACTTAAACTTTGGTATTTGTTATTTTATTTCATAACATTTTTAATAATTTGTTTAATTGCAATTGATCCTGATAGAAGAAAATTGCTTCCATTTATTTTTGATGCTGGTGGTGTTACAACAGGTTCAGCAACAGTTCCATTTATTCTTGCATTAGGCGCCGGCATCGCTTCTGTTCGTGGTGGTAAAAGTGCAACTGATGACTCATTTGGTTTAGTTGGTATGGCGTCAATCGGTCCTATTATGACTACTGCTTTATTAATTTTAATTAGATCAAATATTCCATCATATATACCGCCAACATATTATGATGGTTCAGTCTTTATGAAATTTATCGATGCAATGATTTATTCCGAATCTGGAACAGGCTCTGCTATTGAGGTTTTAATTGCTATTGCGCCAATCTTAGTTATCTTCTTTATCTATAATGGTTTATATTTACACCTTCATAAACAACGTATTTATAAACTCTTAATTGGCTTCTTATTTACATATGTTGGATTAACATTATTTTTATCTGCTACAAATGCGGCTATGTCGCCAATTGGTAGCATGGTAGGAAAAAGTTTAGCTAATCAAAATGACGCTGTTATTATTGTTATTTGCTTTGCAATAGGTTTAGTTACTATTTTATGTGAACCTGCTGTTCATGTTTTAACAACTCAAATTAGTGACATTTCCGATGGTCGTATTAAAAAATTAACTGTTATTATTGCTTTATCATTAGGTGTCGGCGTTGCTATTGCATTAGCTGGTGTGAAAGCATTATTTAAAATTAATATTTTATACATTATTGTTCCTGGTTACATCATTTGCATGGTGCTTATGTTTTTTACACCAAACATTTACACTGCTATGGCATTTGACTCTGGCGGCACAGCAAGTGGACCTATGTCATCATCATTTGTTTTACCAATGATTATCGGGCTTGTTATGGCTAGAGATTCTGGTGACACAGGAAATGTTTATGAATATGGTTTTGGTGTCGTTGCTTTAATTGCTATGACTCCTGTTATTGCTATTCAAATTCTTGGCTTATCACAAAGCCTTAAAACTAGACATGCTCTTAAGGTTATGCGTGCTCATATTTATTCTGATGAAGACGCTCAAATCATTCATTTTTAATGGAGAATAGTTATGAAATTATTTAAGAAAAATATTCAAATTAAAAAGACTCCATCAATCGAATCTATGATTGAGAAAAAACTTTTAGTTTTCGTCACTATTGTTAACCAAGGACAAGCTAACTCAATATTAAAATTAATGGAGAAATGCGGCTCTTCTGCTCAATTTGTCCAAACAGGTGAAGGTACCGCTAGACAAGAATTAAGAAATATTTTGGGCATTGAAGATAACAACAAAGAAATTGTTTTTTCACTTGTTTCAGAAGATAAAATTCCTGATATTAAAATTTTCTTAGACATTTATTTTTCAACAAAAACAAAAAATGCTGGTATTGGATTCTCAATTCCATTAAGTAGCATTATTGGAATCAAGGTATATCAATTCCTTGCTGATACACTTAAGGAGGACTAATCATGAATAAGTTCAAATTAATTTACGCAATCGTTAATTCTGGCTTCTCAGAAATCGTTATGGATGCTGCTAGAGAAGAAGGAGCACGTGGAGGAACAATTATTCACGCTCGTGGAACTGGCACTAAGGCTATGGAAGAAAAATATGGTGTGATTATTACTCCAAACAAAGAAATGATTATGATTTTAGTCGATGAATCTATTTGCGATAAGGTTATGTCTGCTATATATAAAGTCGCAGGATTAGGTAGTGATGGTCAAGGTATCGCTTTTGCTTTATCGGTCGATGATGTTGTTGGTCTTAAAACTCAGTCAACCACAAAAGAAGAAGATAAACAATAATTCATAAAATCTATTAAGGCGTCCGCGAGGGCGCTTTTATTTTTATCGTTAACTAACATAAATGTTGTGATATGATAATTATCATGATTGGTGCATACAATTCTTCAATCAAATTAAGAGAAAAAATTAAAATTAAATTTTTATTTTTAAAAGACATTCACTCTCTTTTTTATTGGGTATTACTTCTTATCGGAATTGGATTCGCATTTTTTGGATTCGCATTAATAACTGAAAAATTTACCACTCCTTTTAGTGGCGACTTTTCCCAACAATCATATCAACTCTATTATGACTTTTATGATGATTGGTGGACATTTTTCAAAACTGGCAAATTTCCTTTCTATGACGCAAACACATTTTTAGGTGCCGATAACGTTTATGCAAATACGTATTATGGTTTATTTTCCCCATTCACTTTTCCAATCTTATTTGTTCCTAGAAATTTTATTCCTCATATGATGGCACTTATCTCAATTGCCAGAATGGTAGTTGGAGGTTTATTGTTTAGAATATATCTTAAATATTTAGGCGCTAGCGAATCATGTTCACGTATATTTTCCATCGCCTATGCGTTTATGGGTTGGATGGCGTATTATCTTTGGTTTAACCCATTCTATGAAGTATTAACATTCTTTCCCCTAATTCTTTTTGGAATCGAAAAAGTTATTAAAGAAAGACAACCATTATTTGTTATTCTTGGTTTCTTTCTTTTAGGTATATCTAATTACTTTTTCCTTCTTACAATGGGAATCTTTGGAGTTATTTACGCTGGCTTTAGATATTTTCAAACATTTAAAAGTAGAAATGCTAAAGAAAATTGGCTTGTTTTACTGTATGGATTCTTTGGGTTCTTGTTTGGTTATGGATTATCAATGTTTTGTGTCTTTCCTGCTGTTATTTCTAGTTTTTCTATTAATAGAGCAAGCGAAGCACAATATTTCCCGGCTCTTAAAGAAGCTTTATTTTCTAAAGATTGGACTAAATTTTTTAAATTATTCTTTACTTGTTGGAACGCTAACGTTACGAATTGGGGTAATACTTATGAAGAATATTATTTCTCGTTTGTTTATCCGCTTTGTAGCTATTTCTATCCTACAGTATCTGATAGATTCACTAACATTATGCATTATGAATGGTTTGAAAATACGGGTAGTTCAATCTTCATTTATACTCCGTGCATGATTTTAATGGGTGTATCAATATTTAGATCATTCAAACATAAAAAGATTTCACATTTTATCGCGATAGCTGGATTAATTGCTGCTTTATTTATTCCATTCTTTTATTTCGTTTGCGGTGCATTTGTTACCGCCTATGGAAGGTGGGAAATTGTTGTTCCAACAGCCGCATTAGCATATATCGCGCTTAACTATGATCATCGAGATGAAGTGCCTTGGTATGTAGTTATTATTTCAGGTGCTGTTACACTTGCATTTATGGTTATGACATTCTTCCTTTCACAATACATTGTGAATAATTATAAATACTTCCTTGAAACAGGCGAAATGATAATACTAGTTATTTATCAAATTACATTAACTGTTATTATGACTGGGTTGCTTGCAGGGTTTTGGAAAAAGAAATATTTACCAATTGTTATTAAATCTTCATTAGCCACTGAAATTATCATTGTAGGTACATTAGTTGCAAATATTCACGGACTTCAAAGTATTCGTTGGTCTGTAGGTGGCGGTTATGATAACGTTCCAACTGAAACAAGAATTATTGAAGAAATTAATAAAAATGATAAATCCTATTTTAGACTTCAATCTTCTAGAGCATATGAAGGAAATTCTAATCTAGGAATGCTCGAAAACTTTAACGGAACCGGATGTTTCCATACTTTCTATAACAATGAATTAGATGATTTCTTAAGAATGAGTCAAATAATGATGAATGATACTGCATGGAATGGTGTAACAATGAGCAAACGTTGCAACTTAGATCAATTCCTTGGTGTGAAATATTATGTCAGTAAAGACACAGATACCATGTTTAATTATACAAGTGGAGAAACTACCACTCATGTTGTTTGGGATCCAAACATTCCATTAAATTATGAACGCATTGATAATGATGAAGACGGTTATAGAGTTTATAAAAATAAATATCAAATTGAACTTGGCACATCATATGACACTTTGTATTTTAAAAATGAGTGCTCTGGTTCTAATTACAATTCTTTCTATCCATATTCATCTGGCTCAGATTTTGTTATAAGAAACGAAGAAGCTTATTTTAAAGGCGCGATATTAAATAACGATGATGTTTATGAACTTAAATATAATTATGGCGATGTATTTTCATATCAAGAAGCACCATCTAATTATTTAAAAGAAGCCAATGCTGTTTCATTTAACATTAAAGGTGTTTATCTTAACAAAGATATGAACTACTTTGATCCAATGCAACCTGACCGCGATATTAACGATGAATCAAAGATTGATACAAGTGTCGTTACTGAGCCAATAAATAAATTTCAAATTGTCTTAGAACCTAAGGTTGGATCATATTTTCCTCTTGGCGAACAAGGTAGCTACTATATGCTTGATTATCCAATTAGACAATCTAGCGGCACAAACTACTCTGCAACTATTTACTTAATCGGTGAAGATTCCGAAGGAAATAGCAAAGTTATTACATTTGATAATTGTAGAGACTTCTCTCGTTCAAGTGGAAGAAGTATTCGTGGTTTATACGCTACCGAGAAAGTTAAAAGAATTATCGTTTGCGTTGATGGAGATGCATATGTTGCTACTGATTCATCGATTAAGATGTTCTATGAACCATTTGAAAATTGTATTGCTCGTTATCAAAGAGCAATTGATAATGGTTTAAAAGATGTTACATATAATGTAAATGAATTTACATTTAACACCAATTATGAAAAGCCTAGATTTATTATCACTCAATTAGCCTATACGGGCGGTTGGAAAGTTTACGCTACAGCTAATGGCAAAACAGAACAACTTAAAATATATAATGCTCAAGGCGGCTTTGCTGGGTTTGTTGCTCCTAGTGGCGTAGTGACATACAAGATGACTTATCAAACTCAATACATGGATAAAGGGATATTGATAACAGGATTATCATTATTAGGTGGAGGCTTATTAACTGCTTCTCACTTCTACTTCAATAACAAAAGAAAAAGAAAAGTTGAGTAACAATAATACTCAACTTCATTAATTAATTTAAATGGTATATCTTATAGATATTATTTTTGTTTTGATTTGTTAGTTCACTAACGCGTTTAATCGCGTCTTTAGTGGATAATCCACTACTAACAAAGTTATTAACCATCTTAATTATTTCTGCTTCATCAATGACTGGTTGTTTTTCTTTATTTTTGCCT
Organism: bacterium; assembly: GCA_963644775.1. Classification (GTDB taxonomy): domain Bacteria; phylum Bacillota_I; class Bacilli_A; order RFN20; family CAG-826; genus Fiminaster. The sequence continues at coordinate 40,470 of CAVIPD010000040.1, forward strand.
TCGACAACAATAACCATTTCACCTTTTAATGTTTCAGGATCAATTTCACATAAATTCTTTAAATTATCTCTAATAAACTCTTCGTGTTTTTTGGTTAATTCTCTTGCAATACA
>CAVIPD010000040.1:40592-58942 GCA_963644775.1 bacterium
ACATATCAATTAATGTTTTTTGAATACGATGAGGAGCTTCATAAAAGATTAATGTTTCATCTTTTGTTGATAATTTTCTAAGCTCTTCTTTTCTAATTTTATCTTTGGCATTTAAAAATCCATGAAAATAGAAATGATCTGGATTGATGCCACTACAAACTAAAGCGTTTAATGCGGCATTAGGCCCACTTATTGAGGATACATTGATTTCATTTTCTAATGCGAGTTTTACAAGTTTAGCACCTGGATCAGAAATACATGGATATCCAGCATCAGACATATAGATGACATTGGTGCCATTTTTAATCTTTTCAATAATTGATTTAGCTTCACTTACTTCATTATGTTCTCTTAAAGACACCAATGGTTTAGAAATATTGAAAAATCTCAGCAATTTCGCAGTAACTCTAGTATCTTCACATGCGATTAAATCAGCATTTTTAATAATTTGTAATGTTCTTGGAGACATTTCTTCTAAATTACCAATTGGAGTGGCAACTAGATATAAAAGAGGTAATTTGTTATCAAAGTTAAGTGATCTCATTATTTTCTTCCTGATTTATAATTTTCCTTTAAGTCTTTAAGTGAAACAAATTCAATATCTTCTTCGTTTTCAAGTTTAACTGTTCTAGAAAGAATATTAATCCCTGTGAGCTTATATGAAACATCGTTTTTGTTTATAAACACTTCTCCTAAATGAGGGAAATCTTTCTTCATTTCAGTATAGGCATCATCTTCATAAAGCAAGCAGCAAATAAGTTTGCCACAATGACCGCTTAATTTTGGAATATTAAGTGATAACATTTGATTTTTTGCCCTATTAATAGAAATACCTTCCATTGAATTTAAAAACGATGTGCAACATAATGGTAAACCGCATATTCCAATACCGCCTACCATCTTTGCTTTATCGCGTGAACCAACTTGTCTAAGCTCAATACGACAATGGAATTTACTCGCTAAAACTTTTAATAAATCTCTAAAATCAACCCTATCATCTGCAACATATGCAATTGTAAGTTTACTTCCGTCAAGTGAATATTCAGCGTCAATTGGTCTCATTTCTAACCCTAATTTGTTAATTTCTTTCATCGCGATAGTCATTGATTCTTCACTACGTTTTTTATTTTCTTCAAAAATAAGAAGATCATCGCTTGTTGCTCTTCTAAGAATTGGTTTTAATTCAAGTTGACTTTTATAGTTACTAATTGGAGTTGGCTCGAGAGCGATATCTCCAACCTGCATACCTCTAATTGATTCGGCAACAATTTTGTCGCCTACTTTTAAATCTGACATATCAGTGCCAAAATAGTAAGCTTTTCCAATGCTTGTAAATTTAACACCAGCAAAATATTTATTAGCCATTATTTTGCCTCCTTTGTTATTTCGTAAATAATATGATCGAGTAATAGGGGAATATTAACATTGATATCTAATCTAGATATTGATGTCATAATCACTAATAAACTCTTATCAATATGTTTTAATGAGTCTAATAACTTATGTAATATCTTATCATAACAAGTTAATGTTATGCTTCCATTTACTGATAGGTTAAGTAAATCCTGGAATATGAGTGAAAGCATCTTTAGATAAAGTTTAGCTGTTTCATTAGTTTTAACTAATGGAAGAACGCGTCTTTGACAAATATAGACTGCTTCATCTTGATTAACTAATAAGGCATCTAATTGTTCATCTAATGCTGCTTTCGCATTTTTATAGGTATCACCTTCTAATGCTTTTTTAATTGATTCAGTGTCATTATAAAATGAGCATAATATTTCCGCATCCTCTAAAGGAACATCATTATTAACCGCATCATTAATAATATCTTCTCTAGGCATGGATCTAAAACGTAGTACTTGAGTTCTAGAAAGAATCGTTGGGAGAACTTTTGATTCGTTTTCAGTTGTTAAAAATGCATAAATATTTTTTCCAGGTTCCTCTAAGAATTTTAATAATGAATTAACTGCAACAGGAGTCATCGTTTCTACTAAATGTAGAACATATATCATAATACCTTTTGTTTCTAATGCTGTTTTATCAAAATTATTGATGATTCTTTCAATATCACCCTTTTTAATTTTGTTAATATGACCATCTAAAAGAATTAAATCAGGATAATTGTTTTCATCAACACGCATACAAGTGATGCAGTTATTACACGCTAGTGGCGATGGATTATCGCATAATAATGATTTTGCTAAATACATAGCAGTTTCTTTTAATGGCATGCCACTACTACCAGAAAGCAAATAAGCATGTGAAAGACGCCCTGTTTTAAGGGCGTTGGTAAATGTTATTTCTATAACAGGTTGATATTTATGTAAATATTCATTTATTTGCATTTTGCTAATCTATCATTAATTGTCTTATATGCATCAATAACAACTTCTTCAAAAGGCTTTGCAGCATTCAAAACAACATATCTATCTGGGAAACGTTTTGCTAAATCTAAAAATGTTTTCCTAACATTCCTATGAAAATCAATTTTTTCTAAATCTAAACGGTTTACCTCCCTTGATGCGTTTGCAGCAATACGAGCTAAACCAATTTCTGGTTCAATATCAAAAAGTAATGTTAAATCTGGGTAGTATCCATCTGTTGCAAATTGATTAAGTGCAAGAACATTATCAATACCTAACCCTCTGGCGCCACCTTGATAGGCAAGCGATGAATCTATGAAGCGATCTGAAATAACAATTTTCCCTTCTTTAGATAATGGCCAAATTTTCTCTACTAAATGTTGACGTCTTGCTGCCGCATAAAGTAAAGCTTCAGTCATTCCGTCCATCTTTGTATTAGCTTTATCCAAGATAACATTTCTAATTTGTTCTGAAATAGGTGTGCCTCCAGGTTCGCGAGTTAAAACCACACAATAACCATCTTTTTCAAGCATTTCAGCAACCTTTTTGGTTACGCTAGATTTTCCTGAACCTTCTGGCCCTTCAATTGTTACAAACATATTTCTACCTCTTAAATCTTCTTTCTTCCCTCAAGGGCTTTTGTGAGTGTTAATGTATCTGCATATTCTAAATGGCCACCCATTGGTAAGCCATATGCTAAACGTGAGACATAAACATTTTTATTTTCAAGCAATTTTGCAATATATAGCGCGGTTGTTTCTCCATCAATTGTAGGATTGGTGGCAAGAATAATCTCTTGGACATTTTCTTCGTCAATTCTTTTAAGCAATTTATCAATCGACAAGTCATTAATTCCTACTCCGTTAATCGCGGATAATGTGCCACCAAGAACATGGTAAACACCATCAAAAAAATCAAGTTTTTCGAAAGCAAATATATCCTTAGGATATGAAACAACAATTATTTTCTTACTATTTCTTTTTTTATCACTACAAATTTCACAAAGATCATCTTCTGTAAAACATCCACATTTTGGACATTTATGAACTTTGTTTTTGGTTTCTAACAAAGCATTAGAAAATTCTTGAACATTTTCATCACTCATTTCTAAAACTGAGTAAGCCATTTTCTGAGCAGACTTATGTCCGATTCCAGGAAGCTTCGCGAACGAATCTGTTAATTTTTCAATGCTTTGTAGTTCTTTCATTATTAAAATAATCCTCCAGCGCGACCTGTGAGTTTTTCATTAATTTCTTCGCTCTCTTTTTCAATTTGAGCAACAGCTTCATTAATTGCTAAAGCAATTGTTTCTTCAACCATTTCTTTTGTATCTGGCAAGAATGCGTCTTTGTCGATGCTAATTGAAACAATTGATTTATCTCCTTTAACGATAACGGTGACTAAGCCACCTTTTGATACTGTGAATTCCTTCTCTTTTAATGCGTTTTGAGCTTTTTGAAGTTCTCTCTGCATTTTTTGAGCTTGAATTATCATTTGTTGCATGTTCATTTTTTGATCTCCTCAATATTAATTAATATTTCACTTGCGCGAGGCAATTTAGATATTTGTCTTAAATTATTAAACGCTTTAATTAATCTAACCGATTCGCTTCGTGATAAACCATAAACGAATATTTCTCTACCAAGCATTTTTGATAATACTTCTGAAATGTTATTTTGGTTAGATTTAACGTTTAATCTATCTGCTAATTTGACAAAGTCATATTCTAAGATAACAACTTCGTTTGTTACGATGAATGGCTTGCCATCTTTAATTAAGGCAACAATATTTCCAAGCGATGGATGACCTAGATATGAATCCAATTCATTCCAACGAGACATTAACTCTTTACGAGCTTCTTTATCGCCTAGAACCATGAACTTGATGATTAATTCATCATCTAGTTCATATTTTTCTCCCTCTAAATCAATTTCTTGTTTTGAACTGTTTTCTTCTGGTAACCAATTTGGTATTTCAACTTTTTGTTCCTCGACCTTGGTTTCTACTATTTTTGTTGGTTCAGGAATTGACTCTTGTTTAACCTCAAGAACTGGTTGGGCAAGAGTGACTTTAGGTTCTTCTTTAACTACTTCAGCTTCAGGTTCTTCTTTTTTATCTTCTTTTTGATTTATCGGTTCCACTTTTTTAACTTGTTCATTAACTATATCTGACATTGTCGCAAGTCTAAGAACAATTACTTCGAACATTGTTTTGATATTACTAACAGTTTTATAGTCTGATTGAGCTTTTAAAAACGTTCCAATCATTTCATTAAGTGAACGCATGTCGATTAACTTCGCTAATTCATCAGCATTTAAAACATTTAGCACACTTAATTGCGAATCATCTTTTGTTTTCTTAATAATTAAGACATCTTTTAATATATCAAGTAAATCACTAGTGAGACGTTTTAAATCGACTCCACCTTGTGAGAATGCATTGATCTTTTTTAAACAAGATGAAACATCCCCATTATAGATAGCTTTTAAGAACGAAATCTTTTCATCAAGAGACGCTAAACCAAATAAGACATAGACATCATCTTCTTTAAGTGATGAACCACTATAAGCAAGAATTTGATCAAGAATTGACAAAGCATCACGGACTCCACCATCTGCTAATGAAATAATTGCGTTAACTGCATTATCTTCATAAGTAATATTTTCTTTTTGAAGAATTTCAACCATTCGTTCAAAAATGTCAGCATCACTTACTTTAGTAAAATCATATCTTTGGCAACGAGAAATAATTGTCGGAAGTATGTTGTGTGGTTCTGTTGTGGCAAGAATGAAAATAACATGTGATGGAGGCTCTTCAAGTGTTTTAAGCAATGCATTAAAAGCATTATCAGTCATCATATGGACTTCATCAATAATGTATACTTTGTATTTTCCTTTTAAAGGTAAATAATTAACTTTATCAATTAATTCACGGACTTGTTCAACACCATTATTACTTGCCGCGTCTATTTCAATTACATCAGGATGACTTCCTTCAGTAACTTCAATACAGTTTGAGCATTTATTACATTGATGGCCGATACCTTCTTCACAGTTTAATGCTTTGGCAAAAAGTTTAGCCATTGTGGTTTTGCCTGTACCACGTGGACCACAAAATAAATATGCATGAGCAATTTTATTATTCTCTAATGCATTTTTTAATGTTTTGACGATGTGTTTTTGACCAGCCACTTCTTCAAAACTTTGAGGTCGATATGCTCTATATAATGCTTTATATGCCATAAGTTTTAACCGCTTTTGATTATACTATTTTTGCTTATATCTTAAAAGCATAAAAACACTCTTTTAATATATTTATTAATTTAATATCGATTCTCTTTATTGAAATTCGTAAATATGATATAATTTTGCCACTTATGGATAGTGCAATGTTAAAACGTCTTGAGGTTACTGCTGATAGACTTCAAGAAATAGATAAAGAATTATGTGATGAAAATGTTACTAAAGATATAAAACGTTTTAGGGAACTCTCGAGAGAACGTTCAAATATTGAACCTGTTGTTGAAAACTATAAACGTTATCTAAAAATTATCAGTGATTTAAAAGATGCTGAAACAATGATTGGAGATTCTGATTCAGAAATTTCACAATTAGGCCACGATGAACATAAGCGTTTATCAGAAGAAGAAGCAAAACTTATTGAAGAAACTAAGATTCTTCTTTTGCCTAAAGATCCAAACGATGATAAAAACATTATTGTTGAAATTCGTGGCGCAGCCGGTGGCGATGAAGCTAATATTTTTGCTGGCGATTTATTCAGAATGTACGTTAGATACGCTGAACATCAAGGTTGGAAAATTCAAATGATTGAAGAGAATATCTGCGAAGCAGGTGGTTTCTCGTTGGTCTCATTTATGATTAAAGGTGAAGGTTCCTATTCAAGACTTAAATTTGAAAGTGGTGCACACCGAGTTCAACGTGTCCCGAAGACAGAAGCTTCAGGTAGAATTCATACTTCAACTGCTACTGTTTTAGTTATGCCTGAAATGGAAGATATCGAAGTCGAACTTAAAATGGATGATATTCAAGTTGATACATACCGTTCTCAAGGTGCGGGTGGTCAAAATGTTAATAAAACCGAATCAGCTGTGCGTATGACACATAAACCCACTGGTGTTGTCGTTTCATGCCAAACTGAAAAATCACAAATTCAAAATAGAGAAATATGCATGCAAATGCTCAGAGCGAAAATTTATGCCAAACTTCAAGAAGAACAACAAGAGAAATTTGGTAATGAACGTAAATTAAAAGTTGGTACAGGTGAAAGAAGTGAAAAAATTAGAACTTATAACTATCCTCAAAACCGTGTTACCGATCATAGAATTGGATTCACAATTCAAAAGTTAGATAGAGTGATGGAAGGCGAACTAGAAGAAATACTTGATGCTTTAAATCACTATGACCAAGAGATGAAAATGCTTGGTGAACAAAATTAATGGCAACATTATTTGAAGTCTATAAAGACGCTTGCAAAAAGCTAGAAAATAAACAAAAAGACGAAATTAATATTCGCATGCTTTTATGCTCTAATAATGGCATTAAATCGATGAGTGAATTTTTTGTCAAAAAAGACGAAAATATTAAAGATTTACAAAGATTTAACTCGGATTTATCGCGTTTTTTAGAGGGCGAACCTATTCAATATATCCTTGGTGAATCTGAGTTTTTTGGCTCAACTTTTTTAGTAGATAAACGCGTCTTAATTCCACGTCAAGAAACAGAAGAAGTAGCCTTATATGCATTGAGGAAAATTATGAGAGTTTTTCCTAATAAAAAAGTGACTCTTGCTGATATTTGTTGTGGATCTGGTTGTATTGGAATATCTTTAGCAAAACATCTCGAATTAGATGGATTGTTTTTAAGTGATATATCAAAAGAGGCTTGTGAAGTTGCTGTTGAAAATATTGCAAGAAATCAACTAACTGGTTATGTTTTAAACGGTGACGGCTTAAAACCTTTGATAAAAAACGGAATAAAGGTAGACGTTATTGTGTGTAATCCGCCTTATATTTTAAATAAAAAAGATGTTCACCCATCAGTTTTAAAATATGAGCCACATAATGCATTATTTATTGATAATGATTTAAGTATTTATAAATCGATTCTTTTAGATGCATTTGAAGTTATGAATGATAAATTACTAATCATTTTTGAAATTGGCTATGATTTAAAAGATAAATTAATTAAGTTGCTTCAAGAAATAAACATTAATTGCGAATTCACATTTACAAAAGACATAAATGATAAATATCGTATATTCTCTCTTCTTTTGGAGCGTAAAATAGAAGTATGAAAATAATTGAACAAAAAGATTATTTATTAGGTAGTATGATTCTCTCTAGTGGAGGCTTATTAGCGTTTCCTACTGAAACTGTATATGGTTTAGGTGTTATTTATAATAACAAAGAATCATATGATAGACTAATTCAAGTTAAACGTAGACCACCAGAAAAACCATTTACTTTAATGTGTGGTGATATAAAAGATATTTATAAATACGCGGAGGTAAGTCCTCTAGCGGATAAACTAATTAAAAAATTTATGCCTGGGCAATTCACCATCATTTTAAAAGCAAAACCAGGTCTTCCAAATTGGGTTGTTTCAAAAGAAGGCAATGTCGGCATTCGTGTTCCAGATAATAAATTAGTTTCTTCATTAATTAAAGGCGTCGGTAGTCCTTTACTTGTACCAAGTGCAAATAAATCAGGCGAGCCACCATTAACAAAAGATAAAGATGTTATTAATATATTTAATAATGAAATAGATGGTATTATAAAAGGAGCGTCAACAAGTAACGTTCCATCAACAATTGTGCTTGTTGATTCAATTGTTCATATCATTCGCTTAGGTTTAATAAGTGAAGAAGATATTGATAAAGCAATAAAGGAGTAATTTATGGTAATTTCTATTGGTTCAGATCACGCAGGATATAAATATAAACAGGAAATCATTGCCTATTTAGAAGCAAAAGGCCATAAGATGATTGACTGCGGCACAAATTCATTGGATTCATGTGACTATCCTATTTTTGGTAGAGCTGCTGCTGAAAAGGTTGCCTCTGGAGAAGCTAATTATGGAATCGTCGTTTGTTCATCAGGCGAAGGTATTATGATGGCCGCTAACAAAGTTAAAGGTGTTAGAGCAGGCCTAGCCTATAACGATGATGTGGCTAGATTAATTAGGCAACATAACAACGCTAATGTTATTGGTTTTGGTGCCAACTTTATGGAACTCAAGGATGTATTACATCGCATTGATATTTTCTTATCAACCGACTTTGAAGGCGGACGTCACGAAAGGCGCGTTAACGAAATCGAATAAATTAGTTGGACTTTGTCCAACTTTTTTTATTTATAACAATATTTAAAAAAATATTACTACCTATTTATATGGGTAGTTTTATTTGTCCTAGATGTGGAAATAATGATCCAAAATATATTGGTTATATTAATAACAAACCATATTGCCGATTTTGCATATCGTTTAAAGGCGAAGAGGTTAAAGAATATGTTTATTCTGGCGGAGAAGTTTATTTAAAACTCGATTATCCTTTAAGCAAAGAACAAAAAGATATATCGGAACATGTTATCGATAATTATAAAAATGGAATAGACACATTAATTAATGCTGTTTGTGGTGCAGGAAAAACCGAACTTGTTTATGGAGTTATTGAATATGCATTGAAAAGAAAACAAGCTGTTGCTTTTGCAGTGCCAAGGCGTGATGTTGCTGTTGAACTTTATTATCGCATTAAAGATGCTTTTCCAAATAATACAGTTACCTCAGTATATGGAGGACACACTTCAAAACTTAATGCTGATATTGTGGTTTTAACAACACATCAACTTTATCGATATCCAAATTATTTTGATTTAATAATTTTAGATGAAATTGATGCTTTCCCATATAATGGGAATAAATTATTGGAAACAATGTTTCATATTTCATCAAAAGGTCATACAGTATTGATGAGTGCTACTCCTTCAAATGAAGTTCTTAAATATTATAAAAATCCTAAAAGGGCTATTTTAGAATTGAATACAAGATTTCATAGATATCCTTTGCCTGTGCCAAACATTCAAATAAAACCTTTAATTTTAAAAAGACTTTATTTAATAAAAAAACTTGGTGAATTTTTAAATCAAAATAAACCTGTTTTTGTGTTTTGTCCAACTATTGAAATTGCAGAAAATGTTTTTAGATTTCTTAAGCTTAAATTTCATAACGGAATGTGCGTTCATTCTAAGAAAATTGATCGGCCAGAAATCATTGAAAATTTTAGATGCGGAAAATACATGTTTTTAGTGACCACAGCTATCTTAGAAAGAGGCGTTACGATTAAGAATTTACAGGTCATAATTTATCAAGCAGATCACACTCTTTATAACGAGTATGCTTTAGTGCAAATTTCAGGTCGAGTTGGGAGGAAAATTGATGCTCCAAAAGGTGAAGTTATTTTTGTCGCAGATAAATCAACAGAAGCGATGCAAAAAGCAAGAGCAACAATCATCTCTAAAAATAGATATTTGTAAGCTATGTTTTAATAAGATTGAAGATAATTCAATTCATTCAATTTTATACAGTAAGAAAAGTATTTGTTATCGTTGCTTTAAAGAGAGTAAACCAAAGATTCATCATTTTAAAATCGATGGAATTAATGCTTTAGCATTATATGACTATGACGATGTCATGAAACAAAGGATTTATCAATTTAAAGGTTGCTATGATTATGAACTAAAAAACACATTCTTAGAATACTTTTATTTTTATTTAAAATTAAGATTTTTTAATTATGTTTTATTGCCAGCTCCATCAAGTGAAATTTCAGATCAAAAAAGAGGTTTTAATCATGCGGTAGAAATGTATAAAATTTTAGATTTAAAAATGTTAAATTTAATAAGCAAAACTACAGATGTTAAACAAGCAGATTTATCATCAAAAGAAAGAGAAAATATTTCACAATTTTTGACTATAAAAAATGGTGAATTATTAACTGGAAAAAATGTGTTAATTGTTGATGATGTATTTACTACAGGATCGACTGTAAAAGCAATGATAAATTTAGCAAAAAAATATAATCCAAAACGTATTAAAATTTTGGTTTTATGTAAAACTGTTTTTGATCAAAAAATATAACTAATAATCTTAAATAATATATTTATTTGTCTAAGCATTTTATAAATGCTATCATATTAAAGTTGCTGTTAAAGGAGTAATAGTTTATGGCCAATTTTATTGAAAAATTATTTAGAGTAGACGAAAGAGTTCTAAAAAAATATTCTCACGCTGCTGATAAAGTTTTAGCTTACGAAGAAGAAATGCGTGCTCTTTCTGATGATGAGTTACGTGCTAAAACACCTTATTTTAAGGATTTATTATCTAAGGGTGCATCTTTAGATGATATTAAATTTGAAGCTATGGCTGTTGCTCGTGAAGCTGCTTGGAGAACACTCCATCAATTCCCATTTAAAGTTCAAGTTATCGGCGCATTGGTTATGCACGATGGCGATGTTGCTGAAATGAGAACTGGTGAAGGTAAAACTTTGACCGCTACAATGGCTATTTATCTTAATGCTCTTGCAGGTGAGGGTGCATATGTTGTTACAGTTAACGAATATCTTGCTCAACGTGACGCTGATTGGATGGGCCAAATCTATAGATTTTTAGGTCTTACAGTTGGATGCAATTTAAGAGAACTCACTCCTAGTCAAAAGAAAGAAGCACATTTATGTGATATTTGTTATACAACAAATGCTGAACTTGGCTTCGATTATCTTAGAGATAACATGGCTAAGACAGCTGCAGGTCGTGTTTTACGTGGACTTAACTACGCTGTTATCGATGAAGCTGACTCAATTTTAATTGATGAATCTAGAACTCCTCTTATTATTTCCGGTGGTGCTAAAGCAACCGCATCTCAATACACCGTTGCTGATAGATTCGTTAAAACACTTCGCAAAGACAAAGATTACGACATTGATATTAAGGATAAAACATGTTCATTAACCGAAGAAGGAAGTATGAAAGCCGAAAGAATGTTTGGCTTAAGAAATCTTTATGATCCTGAACATCAAGATTTGGTTCATCGTATTTATCAAGCTCTTAAAGCTAACTATGTTATGACTAGAGACGTTGAATACATGGTCGACTCTGAACATCAAATTCAATTAATTGACCAATTCACAGGCCGTATATTGAAAGGTCGTGAATATTCCGATGGTCTACAACAAGCCATTCAAGCTAAAGAAAATGTCGAAATCAAACAAGAGACAATTACACTCGCAACAATTACTTATCAAAATTTCTTCAGACTTTTTAAGAAAATGTCCGGTATGACAGGTACTGCTAAAACCGAAGAAGAAGAATTCCAAAAAATCTATAATATGCGTGTCGTTACTATTCCAACAAATAGACCAATTCAAAGAATTGACGCATTAGATTATATATATGCTCATAAAGAAGAAAAACTTGCTGAACTTGTTAAAGAAGTTAAAGAACGTCACGAAAAAGGACAACCAATTCTTATTGGTACTGTCTCAGTTGAATCTTCTGAAGAAATTTCAAATCTTCTTACAAAAGAAGGACTTACTCATGAAGTTTTAAATGCTAAAAATCACGCTCGTGAAGCTGAAATTATTTCTCACGCTGGCGAAAAAGGCGCAATCACAATTGCTACCAATATGGCTGGTCGTGGTACCGATATTAAAATTAATGATGAAGTTAAAGCGTTAGGTGGCTTATGTGTCTTTGGCACAGAACGCCATGAATCACGTCGTATTGATAACCAGCTACGTGGTCGTAGTGGTCGTCAGGGTGACCCAGGATTTTCAAGATTTTATGTTTCATTTGACGATGAATTAATGAAACGTTTTGCTGCAGAAAGCGTGCAAAAACGCATTGAATCATTTGGAGAAGGCCCACTCGAATCTAGATTATTTTCAAGCGTTATTACTAATGCTCAAAAGCAAATTGAAGGCCAAAACTTCGATATTCGTAAAAATTTATTAGACTACGATGATGTTATTTCTCGTCAACGTAAAGCTATATACGAAAAACGTGACGCAATCATGTTTGCAGATAACATTGACGAATTAATTCAAGAATTCTTTGCAACAACTGGTCTTGTTCTTGCTAAAAAGGCTGTTCCTAGTGATAGCAAAGATGGATTAATTAATGGTGAAGAACTTCGCAAGATTCTCGAACCTAAATTTATGCCAGAGGGTTCATTCCCAATTGCAGCATACGATGAAGCTCCAGCGGAAGAAGCTGGTCAAGACTTAGGCGATTCACTTTATGATGCTTATACTCGTAGACGTAAACAATGGCCAGAAGAGGTTGCTAACCAAGTTGAAAGAGAAATTGCACTTCAAACAATTGATCAAAACTGGACAAAACAAATTGACACAATGGCTAGACTACGTGAAGGCATTCATTTACGTTCATACGGAAATGTTAACCCGCTTCAAGACTATGTTAATGAAGGTCAAGATCTCTTTAGAGAATGCATTGAAAATATTTCAGTTGATGCAGTATTTAAATTCTTAAATGTTGTTGTTCAACTTAGAAAACCAGCGCAGGCTACTGAAGAGAAGAATAACAATGTAGTTGATGTTGAAAGTAAGGATAAGGAATAATGAAAGAGCTACAAGAACTCAAATTAGATTTAAATAATCTTTCTGAGCAAGTCTATAGACTCGGTGACTCTCTTTGACCTCGACTTTTTAAATAAAAAAGTAGCTGAATTAGAAGCCAAACAAAACATTGAAGGTTTTTGGGATGACCAAAAATCTGCATTAGCTATTATCGATGAATATAATGACGCTAAAGAAGAACGCGATACTTATGTTCATATCGAAAAGTCTCATCAGGATATTAAAGATTTGCTTTTTGCATGCACTAATGATGATGAAGACACTAAGAATTTTATCGAAGAAATGCTTAATGATTTAACTAAGGAAGTTAAAGTATTTAGGCAAAAACTCCTTTTTAAAGGAGAGTTCGATAAATTAAATGTTATTTTAGAAATTCATAGTGGTGCCGGTGGAACAGAAGCTCAAGACTGGGCTGATATGCTTTCAAGAATGTATGTTCGCTGGTGTGAACGTCATCACATGAAATTTCAAGTTATCGATATGCAACCAGGCGAAGAAGCTGGAATTAAATCAATGGTGTTATCGATAAGTGGCAAAAATGCATATGGCTTATTAAAAAGTGAAAAAGGAGTTCATAGATTGGTTAGAATTTCTCCTTTTGACTCTAACAAAAGAAGACACACTTCGTTTGCATCTATTAATGTTGTTCCTCAATTTGAAGCAGTTAGCGATATTAAGATAGAAGACAAAGATATTCGTGTTGATACATATCGTTCTGGCGGCGCAGGTGGTCAAAATGTCAACAAAGTTGAAACCGCTGTTAGAATCTCACATATACCTACTGGTATTGTTGTTTCATGCCAAGTAGAAAGAAGTCAACTTCTTAATAAAGAGATGGCAATGAATATGCTTAAAAGTAAACTCTATCAACTTGAGATGGAAAAGAAAGAAAAAGAACTACAAAACATTGTTGGTGAACAAAAAGATATTGAATGGGGCAGTCAAATTCGTTCATATGTTTTTTGTCCATATACAATGGTTAAAGATAATAGAACAAACTATTCAGAAAGCGATGTTGATGCAGTTATGGACGGTGACATTGATGAATTCATGTATAGTTACCTTGATATGCTAGCTAGACATTCCGAATTAAAATAAATAATGGAAGAACATAAATTTAAAATAATATCTCCATATAAACCTACTGGTGATCAACCAAAAGCAATTAAAGAACTTGTGGATGGTCTAAATGTTGGAAAAAGAGTGCAAGTGCTTTTAGGTGCAACAGGTACAGGTAAAACTTTTACCGTATCTAATATTATTGAAAAGGTTCAAAAACCCACATTAGTTATTGTCCACAATAAAACACTTGCTGGACAACTTTATGAGGAATTTAAAGGGATTTTTCCTAATAATCGTGTCGAATATTTCGTTTCTAATTTCGACTTTTATCAACCTGAAGCATATCTTCCTAGTAGTGATACTTATATTGATAAAAGCGCAGTTATGAACGAAGAAATCGAGATGATGCGTACATCTGCAATTAATTCAATACTTGAAAGAAAAGATACAATTATTGTTGCCTCTGTCGCTTCTATTTATGGCTTAACAGATCCAGATGAATATCGTGATTTAGTATTCAATGTTCGTGTTGGCGAAGAGATAGATAGAAAACATTTTTTTGCAAAATTAGTAGATGCTCAATATACGAGAAATAATCTCGACTTGACGCCTGGTTCATTTAGAGTAAGAGGCGATGTTATTGAGATTGCTCCTCCTCACACAAAAGAATTTATTATTCAAATTGACACTTTTGGTGATGAGATTGAAAGAATTGCACAAGTTGATCCATTAACTGGCGAAGTAAAGACAACATTTAAAACATATCCATTCTTTCCTGCTTATGATCACGCATCAACAAGAAAAAGAATTGAAAAAGCTGTTGTAACTATTAAAGAAGAATTAGAACAAAGAATAAAATTCTTTAAAGAGAACGGGAAGCCTCTTGAAGCTGAAAGACTTGAAATGCGAACAAATCAAGATATTGACAGCATGCTTGAATTTGGAATGTGCCCTGGAATTGAAAATTATTCTCGTCACATCGATGGCAGAAAACCTGGTACAAGACCTTTCTCGTTAATTGATTATTTTCCAAAAGACTTTTTAATGATTATTGACGAATCTCATGTCACAATTCCTCAAATAAAAGGAATGTTTAATGGTGATCGTTCAAGAAAAGAAGTTCTTGTTGAATATGGTTTTAGATTACCTAGCGCATTAGACAATAGACCACTTAATTTTGAAGAATTTGAATCTCTTATGCCTCAAGTTATTTGTACATCTGCTACTCCAGGAGATTATGAACTTGCTAAAGCGGGAGGGGTTGCCATTGAACAAATCATTCGTCCAACCGGTTTACTTGATCCATCGGTGGAAGTAAGAAAAACATTAGGACAAATTGATGATTTAATATATGAAATTAAAAAAAGAATTGAATCTAATGAAAGAGTGATGATTGTTACCATTACAATTAGAATGGCTGAGGATTTAACAGGATTTTTAAAAGAAAAAGGCATAAAAGTCGCATATTTACATAACGAAACCAAAACTCTTGAACGTAGTGAAATTATTTATCAATTAAGAAAAGGTAAATATGATGTTCTTGTTGGTATTAATCTATTAAGAGAAGGATTAGATATTCCTGAAGTATCTTTAATTGCAATTTTAGATGCTGATAAAGAAGGTTTCTTACGTTCGACTAGATCACTTATTCAAGTTATAGGCAGAACCGCTAGAAACAAAAACGGAAAAGTCATTATGTATGCTGATAGAATTACTGATTCAATGGCTGAAGCTATTAATGAAACTAATAGACGTCGTCAAATTCAACAAGCCTATAATGATGAGAATTGTGTTGTTCCTGAGACAATCATTAAACCTATCCATGAACCAATTAAAAATAGTGAATCTCAAAAAGAAAGATTTACTAAGGTTAGTTCTCATTCTTCACGTAGTGAAATAGAAAGAGAAATTAAAAAACTTGAAAAAGAAATGCACGATGCTGCTAAAGCGTTTGACTTTGAACGTGCGGCAGAAATTAGAGATGTTATTATTGAATGGAGAACTTCATTAAATAAATAAAGCCTTTGCTTTATGATTTTGTTTGTGTAATTATATTAAAGCAAACTTGTTGAAAGGAGAACAATATGCAGTGGTATGACATTTTATTCTTAATCGTCGGACTGATTATTATTGTTTTATCCTTGCTCCAAGGTGGTAAATCAGAAGGTGCTTCTGGTGCTATTACCGGTGGAGGAATGAACATTTTTGTTAAGACCAAGGAGAGAGGATCTGAAAAGATCATTACATGGTTAACATTCTCATTTGTCATTGTGTTTATGTTCCTTGCTATATTGATTAGTTGTTTACAATAATCGATTGTCTTATGTTAGAGGGAGTACCGCACTGAGCGGTATTTTTTTATGCTTATTAATTTATTTATGATTTAAGATTGTGTTAGAATAACACCGAGGTAAATAATATGAAAAAATCCACATTAAAAAAATACGCTCATCTAATTGCAAAGGTGGGTGGCAATGTCCAAAAGGGTCAAAACGTTGAATTATTAGTAGATGTTGGCCAAGAAGATTTAGCAAATTATGTCGTCGAGGAATGCTATAAATTAGGCGCTAAAGTTGTTAATGTTAGATGGACAAGTGATAAAATCGATAAAACCACTTATAAGAAAGAATCATTAAAATCACTTTCTCATTTTTACGATTACGAAATTGCAAAGCAACAATATCTTGTTGATGAAAACCCAGTTATGATTTACATCGAATCAAGTGATCCAGATGCATTAAAGGGTGTTAATCAAGGTAAAGTAGCCAAAGTTAAACAAGCTCGTTATCCAATCATCAAACCATTTAGAGATAAAAGAGAAAATAAATATCAATGGACTATCGTTGGAGCGTCTTCTCCAGCGTGGGCTAAAAAAGTTTTCCCAAATTTATCAAAGAAGAAAGCTGTTGAAGCATTATGGGATGCGATCTTAAAAACATCTCGTTGTGATGATGATCCAATTAAAGCATGGAATGAACATAATGCTGATTTAGCAAAAAGAACTAAATATTTAAATTCTTTGAATTTAGATTATCTTCATTATACAAGTAAAAACGGAACAGATTTTAAAGTCTGGTTACTTCCAAATGTCGATTGGTTAGCGGGTGGAGAAACAACACTTGGCACAAATATTTACTACAATCCAAATATTCCTAGTGAAGAATGTTTTACATCACCAGCAAAAGGTAAAGCCGAAGGTATTGTCTTCTCAACTAAACCATTATCTTATCAAGGCGAATTAATCGAAAATTTCTCAATTCGTTTTGAAAAAGGTAAAGCTGTTGAAGTTCACGCTGAAAAAGGTGAAGAATTACTTAAGCACATGATTTCAATGGATCCAAATGCAGGTTATTTAGGTGAATGTGCTTTAGTGCCATATGATTCACCAATTAATAACACTGGCATTTTGTTTTATAACACACTTTATGATGAAAATGCTGCTTGCCACCTTGCACTTGGTATGGGCTTTACAAACTGTGTGCATAACTACGAAAAATATAGCCAAGAAGAACTTAAAAATATGGGCATTAACGATGCTTCAATTCACGTTGACTTTATGATTGGTTCAAAAGACTTAAATATCGTTGGATATACTCGTGACGGCAAAAAAGTTCAAATCTTCAAAGATGGAAACTGGGCTTTCTAAAAAATAATTAATGAAAAAGGGATGCTATGCATCCCTTTTCTTATGAAATAAAGTTATCAATATTATCATTATATTCGTTATCAATAATATCAAGGATTTCGCTGAAGGGAATTTTGCCTTCTTTTAATGATAATGTTTTCGCATTTTTATTAATTGAAACAATGGTCGTCTTAATTTTATATATATAACCATTGTAATAATATTTTATTGTTAATTCTTGACCATGATAAGACGCTAATATTCGATTTATTTTTTCAGCTTCTTCTCTAGCTATTTTTGGTTTTTCTATTTTATTTTTTTCATAACGCATTTTCTCTAAACATAATGATTGCTCAATCAAGGAAGAAAATGGCGCCCATTTTTTCATACCACGATCGCTCATTTCTTATGTCCTCCTATTTGATTATGTCTTTCTTTGGCAGTGCTTTCTTTTAATAAAGCAGAGCCTCTAAGAATAGCGTTATCACCATACTTATTATGAACTTCATCTATAACACGTTGAAGAGCTTTTCTTTCAGCTTGCGTTCTTTCATCTTCAAATAGCGATAATTGATCAAAATTTGATGATGATAATTTTCCATAAGAAATATGAATACCTCTAGTT
>CAVIPD010000040.1:58952-82537 GCA_963644775.1 bacterium
AATTTATATAAATCATCTAATAACAAATCAGTATCATCTGTTGGAAAATCAAGCTTTGCTTGATGAGAGAATCCTCCGCCTGTTTCATAATCAAATTGAACATATAATGAAACAACTGATGTTTTTTGATTATGTTTTCTCAGTCTAGATGATAAATCATCATTCATTTCTCTAATCAAAAGCTTAGCATCTTTAGGTTTATAGTCTTCGTGAAGAATTTGGCCTAATGAAAAACTATTTTCTTCTGGTATATATTTATCACGGATGTTTGTATTGTCAATTCCGTTAGCGTGTTCCCAAAGTTGTTCACCCATGACACCTAGTTTTTCTTTTAAAAATGATTTAGGTGTTTTCGCTAATTGGCCAACTGTATTTATGCCATACGAATTCAATTTAGTTTCATAGCCTCTAGAAATCCCCCACATCTTTGATAGCGGTGTAATTGGCCAAAGTTTAGTTTTAATATCTTTTTTATGCCATTCAGCAATATAAGGTGCTGTTTTCTTACCATCCAAATCTAATGCAAGTTTCGCCATTAACATGTTTTCACCAATGCCAGCAGTAGCAATCAATTTAGTTTTCTTATATATTTCTTTTTGCATTTTTAAAACTAAGTCTTTAGGGGAACAGTTATACATTTTTAGATATGGTCCAAGATTTACAAATAATTCATCAATTGAATAAACATGAATATCATCATCTCCAACAAAAGAAAGAATAATTGAGACGATTTCTGCAGACTTTTTAACATATTCTCCCATTTTTGGAGTGGCATAAATCATACCTTTGATATTAGGAAGCTCTCTTTTTCTACAACGAGATGGAACTCCCATTTCTTTTAAATAAGGAGACACAGATAAAACAATCGTTCCCTCACCTCTTGAAGCATCGACAACCGCTAAAGGGGTGGTGAAGGGATTGAGGTTTCTTTCAACGCATTCAACAAATGCATAGAAAGCTTTCATATCAATGACTGCAATGCTTTGCTCCATAGTTTAAAGTTTATCAAAATCTATTAATACTTAATAGGAATTGAAATTAAAAATATAAATTTTATTAGATATTATTGATTCTAATATATAATATATTCATTGTTGGGCCAATAGCTCAGTTGGGAGAGCGCATCGTTCGCAACGATGAGGTCGTCGGTTCGATCCCGATTTGGTCCACCATCATTAATGACAGTCGAACGGACATTGTTGATTGGGATGTGCGTATTCATAATGGTAATTTAAAATGCGAACTCAAGGGTTCGTTTTTTAATGAAATTAATATAACAATTTGATTTAGATTAAAGTAAGATGTTATTGTTATCTAGTGATAAGAGGTATTTTATGCAATTAGTTATATTAGCAGCGGGAATGGGCTCTAGATTCGGCGGTTTAAAGCAAATGGAACCAATGGATGATTATGGAAACTTTCTTTTAGATTATTCTGTCTATGACGCCAAACGAGCAGGATTTAATTCTGTTATTTTTATTATAAAAAAAGAATTTTTTGAAGCATTTAGAGATTCTATAGGAAAGCGTGTAAGCAAGATTATTAAAGTTGAATATGCTTTCCAAGATCTAAACGATTTACCAGATGGATTTAAAGTTCCTGAAGGTAGAGAAAAGCCATGGGGCACTGCTCATGCAATATATGCTGCTAGAGATTTAATTAAAGAAGACTTCATAATTATTAACGGTGATGACTTCTACGGAAGAGATGCTTATGTTACTGCCTTTAATTTCTTATCTAGTGTTGAAAAGAATGCTGTTGGAAAATATGCTAACGTTGCATTTGAAGTTAAAAACACAATGACTGAAAATGGTACAGTTAAACGTGGCGTTGCATTCCATAATGAAGATGGATATTTAACAAAATTAGTTGAATCTATCATTGAAAGAAAAGGCGATAAAATTATTGCTACTCCATTAGAAACAAAACAAGGCGACGCATTCGAAGTTAACGGTAACGATTTGGTTAGTATGAATTTATTCTGCTTCACTAAAGACTTAATTGCTCATCTAAAAGCTAAGTTTCCACTATGGTTAAAAGATAATATCAATGTTCCTAAAAGCGAATTCCTTATTCCGGCAGTAGTGGATGAACTTGTTCAAGAAGGTAAGGCTACTATGAAACTTCTTCGTACTTCATCTGTTTGGTTTGGAGTAACTTATAAAGAAGATAAGCCTGGTGTTGTTAAATCACTAAAGGCTCTTGTTACTAAAGGCGAATATAAAGAAGGTTTATATTAATTAATCTAACAAAAAAACGAAGCATAATAATCTTGTGCCTCGTTTTATGCATAGATTAATATAATTTTTCAATTTCACTAGATTTTAAGAGCTTAGCACCATAAACATCATGAAGATATTTAATACCTGCTTCATAATCTTCTTTAGTGAATGAATCCATACAGTCAATTGCAGCGATAACATTGTATCCAAGTTGAAATGCATCGGCTGATGTATGACGAACGCACATATGAGCGTGTAATCCTGCCATGATGACTGTATCAACTTTTAATTCTTTGAGAAGTAAATCTAGATTAGTAGCAAAGAAACCAGAATATCTTTTCTTTGGAACAACAAAGTCAATTTTTTCATCAAGATGTAATTCAGGAATAACTTCTGCACCTTTTGTGCCAACCAAAGCGTGTGGTCCCCAAATCTCAAATTCTCTATCGATTCCTGGATGATGAGCATCATTACAAAAAATGACTGGAACATTATGTTTTCTAGCGTCGTTACAAAGTTTTGCAACATTTGGAACAATTGCTATTCCACGGTCACATTTTAAAGCACCTGTGACAAAGTCATTTAACATATCTACTACCAAAATCGCATATTTCATATCTAATCCCTCTACTAATATAAATTATATGATTTTTTTATAACAAATTAATGAAAATGCTTACAACCTTTAAATTGCTATATTATTTTTACATAAATGTATTAGAATATATTTGTATTTTTTAAGGAGAAAATTATGCCATTAGTCAATACTAAAGAATTATTCAAAAAAGCATACGATGGTGGATACGCTATCGGAGCTTTTAACTGCAACAACATGGAAATTGTTCAAGCAATTACTGAAGCTGCTAAAGAATGTAACTCACCAGTTATTCTTCAAGTCAGCGCTGGTGCAAGAAAATATGCTAAACAATGTTATTTAAAACACATGGTTGAAGCAGCTGTAGAAGATACAAATCTTCCAATCGTACTTCACCTTGATCACGGTGCAGATTTCGAAATTTGTAAAGATTGTATCGATGGTGGTTTCACATCAGTTATGATTGATGCTTCAAGCAAATCATTCGAAGAAAACATTGCCATCACAAAGAAAGTTGTTGAATACGCTCACGCTCATAAGCCGTATGTTACTGTTGAAGCCGAGCTTGGTACATTAGCAGGCATCGAAGATGATGTTAAAGTTGAACATGGTAATGAATCATATACAAAACCTGAACAAGTCGAAGAGTTCGTTAAAAGAACTGGTGTTGATAGCTTAGCTATTGCTATCGGAACATCACACGGTGCTTATAAATTCAAACCAGAACAATGCACACGTAATAAAGATGGTGTTTTATTACCACCTCCACTTAGATTTGATATTCTTGATGAAGTTTCAAAAAGACTTCCTGGATTCCCAATCGTTTTACACGGTTCTAGTTCAGTTAACCAAGAATACGTTAAAATCATTAACGAAAATGGTGGAAAACTAGTCGACGCTGTCGGTGTTCCAGAAGACCAACTTCGTCAAGCATCAAAGATGGCTGTTTGCAAAATCAACATTGATAGCGACCTCCGTCTTGCTATGACAGCAGGTATTCGTGAACATTTAGAAAAACATCCAGATCATTTCGATCCACGTCAATATGTTGGTGATGGACGTGCTTATGTTAAAGCATTAGTTAAACATAAAATCGTTGATGTTTTAGGATCAAACGATAAAATCTAAAAATTATCTTTAATAAAAGATTCCCATGGCATATTAGTTAATTCTAATGTGCCTTTTTTGTTTAAAATCTTTAAGTATTTTTTACAATATGTTTTAAGCTCTTTATATTGCGATTTTGTATAACCTTTTTTAACGATTAATTTATCACCAAAGATAAGAAGTTTTCTTCTATTACGAAGTGATAAATACATCTTTAATAAAGATGAATCAATTTTTTCAATCAAATATCTTTCTACTGCAAAAATATCGATAAACCAAGGCACTCTAGTAAAGTCAACTGCACTAGTCGTGGATTCATATGTTTTGTCATAGTAATAAATAGGTGTAGAAATCATCACTAATTTATTTGCATTCAAAAATATTTGAAAATTAGTTAAAACATCCTCTCGAATGATGTTCTTTTTAGGAACAACATAATTTTTATTTTTTAATAATTTTGTTTTATAGATTTTATTCCACATAAAGCCGTGCATATAACTATCTTGCATTAAGGCTTTAAGCATTCCTTTTTTGTCATAGATTTTATTTTTTCTAAAGAAATTTTTGGATATTTTCTTTCCTCTAACATAATAGTTAGATGCCGAGACAATATCTGAATTAGTTGACTTAATCGTACTCACCATTAACTCTACTGCATTATCTTTGTAATAATCATCTGCATCGATGAACATTAAATAATCTCCATTAGATGAATCGATACCTTTGTTTCTTGCTAATGCAATATTTCTAGTTGTGACATTAATATTTTTGATGAATGAATATTTTTGAACATATGTATCGATGATTTGCATTGTTTTATCAGAACATGGATCACTCACCAAAATAACTTCATATGAAAACATAGTCTTTTGACTAATGATAGAATCTAGGCATCTTGCAATACTTCTTTCATTGTTATAAACAGGAATGATTATAGAGACATCAAATTGCATAGAAATATTATATATTGAAACATAAAAATGTTTGCAATTGTTTTGTATGTAGTGTTATGCTTTAACGCATAAGAAAGGAAACGAAAAACTATGAAAAAAAGTTTTATTTTATTAGCTACAGTCTTATCTGCTAGTATTCTTGCTGGCTGTGGAAACAATAATGCAAAAGACTGGACAGATGAAGAAAAGGCAATGATGACAGAACATCTTGGCGGCAACATTATCCCTTATTATTACGTAGAAGGACAAGTCGTCACAGATGAATATTATGAAGATTATGGCTGCATTTCAGTCGAAGCAATGAAGGCTACAAATAGCGATCTCGTTGCTTATGAAAATATTCTAATTGCAAAAGAATTTACATGTGAAACTAAGGTCGGCTCAGAAACAGACATGCCATACTACGGTTCATATTACAAAGAATGCGCTGATGGTTACATCTTTAATATTCAATTCTATGTTGGCAGTGGCACAAAAGAATCAGGAAAATATAGCGTTGATGCTTACTATGCTAAACCATTAACAAATTATTCTGCTGAAGGCTTAACATCATGGGCAGATTGTGCAACAAGCGCAAAAACATACTTCACTACTTATGGTGAAGAAGCGCCAGTTCTTCCAGATACTTTAACAACATCAGCCACTTCATTCGATATGATTGACTATCGTTATGCATATTATACATATTATGGTTCAGACTTAGGCACTCCAATGGCACTTCTTTATTTAAATAGTGCTACAAACGCTGAACTTAGTGGTGTCCAAGATGCATTTAAAGCAGTTGGTTATGTTGAAAAAACTAGCACAGATGAAGAAGGCACAACAAGCACATATTATTACAACGATAAGAACATTGTTGTAATTGAATATGATGAAGCCTCAGGTACATACCCAGAAGATATCTCAATTTTAATTTATTCATCAGAATATTCACCAGCTGAATAATTAGTTAATTAACAATTAAAGAGGGTTAGCCCTCTTTTTTTGTGGCTTTATATTGAAAAATTACTCATAAATATTAATATTTAATGTATGGACAAACCATTAGCAGATTTATTACGTCCTCAAAACTTAGATGATGTAGTGGGACAAAAACACCTTTTAGATAAAGGCAAGGTTTTTAGAAAATCACTTGAAAGCGGTCATATCACAAATATGGTATTTTATGGCCCACCTGGTGTTGGTAAAACAACTCTAGCTAACATCATTGCGAAATCTACGAATATGTCGTTATATAAGCTTAACGGCACAACTGCGTCCACAGATGATATTAAGAAAATTATTGCGGATATAGGAACAGTGTTTTCTCAAAATGGAATCTTGTTATATCTAGATGAAATTCAATATCTAAATAAGAAACAACAACAATCGCTTTTAGAATTTGTTGAAAGTGGATCAATTACTTTAATTGCGTCCACTACTGAGAATCCATATTTTTATATTTATCCAGCATTATTATCTAGATGCACAGTCTTTGAATTTAAAGCTATTTCAAGTGATGAAATCGCTCGTGGAATAACTAATTGCGTGAATAAAGCTAATATCAAAATTGATGATGAGGCAATTAAGACTATTGCATGTAGTGCTAATGGTGATATGCGTAAAGCTATCAATAATTTAGAATTTTTAGCGAATTCAACTTCATCAAAAATAACTCTTGATGATGTTAATCAACTAATTGAAAAAGCAAATATTTCATACGACAGAAGTGAAGATCACCATTTTGACACATTAAGTGCGTTTATGAAATCACTTCGTGGCTCTGATCCAGATGCAGCAATATTTTATTTAGCAAAATTACTTGAATGTGGAGATATAATTGCAGCATCTAGAAGACTACTTTGTTCAGTTAACGAAGATGTCGGTTTAGCCTATCCTCAATTAATCCCAATTGTTACTGCATGTGTTAATAATGCACTTCAACTTGGGATGCCAGAAGCAAGACTTCCTTTATCTAACGCAGCAATTTTAATTGCAACTGCGCCTAAATCAAATTCAAGTTATTTAGCATACGATAAAGCATTAGGTGATATTCATAAAGGTAAGGGTCTAAATACACCTAGACAACTTCAAAATACTCATTATGATGGTGAAGATCAAAAAGTTAAAGGACAACATTATAAATATCCTCATGATTTTATTTATCATTATGTTAAACAACAATATTTACCAGACGATTTAAAAAATGAAAAATATTATATTCCTCAAGAAAATAAAAATGAGCAACTTGCTAAACAATATTGGAATAATATAAAAAACAAAAAATAATCAATTTAAATTAATACCAATGACTGATATTAATAATTCATCAAGACTACCACCCGCGTGATGGCCTAAGAATTTAACTTTAGGATGAGTTTCTTTTGAACATTCAAGCGAAAAACCTTCTTTTGCAATCGCAATATAATCACCAAGAAATTCTTTTATCATTTTGTGAGGCTTACCATCACCGAAGAATTCTTTTTCTAAGGCTTCTTTTGTAGAGAAGATTTCATAATGTTTTCCATAGTATTTAGTGAATAATTTAGGGAATTCGTCTTTATATTCATCTTTGATGAAGAAATTAATTGAACGTTTTTCCATACTTATTGGTTGAGAAAACATGTTTACCAAATCTTTATGATCATTCATGTTATTGAATTTAACATCAATCATTCCGTGATCAGCGATGACAAGTGTAGCGATGTCATCATACTTCGATGAATATTTTTTAATTAATCTTTCAATATATTTGATTCTTCTTTTTACATCTAGTGATGTTACACCTTTTTTATGCATGCTCATATCAGGATCAACCCAATATGCATATGTAAAAGATTCATCACTTTTCATTGTCTCTATATATGAGTGTTTAATAAATGGACGTAAGTGTCTAACCTTCTTATCAGTTTTATTAACTGGATATCCCATGATAATTCTAGCGATATCTTTATTATTCGCTTTATTAATTAACGAAGCGATATCTTCATAAGGACACTTTTGCCTCATTAAATTATCTTCACCAAGTGATTCTCCAGTTTCTTCGACAACATTAGGAAAAACATTAACATTTTTATTGATATCTTTAAAATATAAAGTCCACGCTAACCAACCATGTTCAATTGGGGTTTGTCCGCTTAAAAATGAATTTGTGGATGCAACTGTGGTGGCAGGGAATGTTGAATACATTGTGTGTATAATATGACTTCTAAAAAATGAATTGTTTTTAAGATTCTTTTCTAGTGGCGTTTTTCCCATTCCATCAAATAAAAAAACAATAACTTTCTTTTTTCCAAGAAGTTTGTCATCTATTTCTTTGATTGAATTATGTAATGTAGGAGCACCAAAGTGCTTAAGTATTGAATTTGATAGGTTCACTATCGAATTTGTATAATCAACTTTATTCATATACATAGTATAACATATGTTAATTGAACAATTCGAATTGGATAAATAACATTATGCGAATATCTTTAATTTGCTTTTAAAACGCACAATGTAAAACAAAAGATAATAGAAATAGACATGGACGTTTGGCCCATGTCTATTGTCTCAACTTTATATTAGAGATTTGTATTAACTAACTTTAATTCGCATTGCTGGACGAACACCAACTTGAGATTGGTTGTTGTCATGATATGAAATCTTTCCTACTTCATCAATATATGATATACCATAATCATTCGATCCGTTTGGAGAACGAGTCCAATAAAAGCCATAGCTAGTGGTTTCATAGCACGCACCGCCGTTAGCCTTCATAAAATCAGTGCCTTTTGCTTCCCTAGTAGAAGAGGCTGATTCTGTTACTGAAAAACCATATTCAACTTTTAAATAATCTTTATAACTTAATGGGAATATTTTATCGGAAGTATTGGCACATGCGTGTGGATTAGTGCTTGAACTAGTCGTGGCTGCACTATTATCGACAGTTGTTGTTAAAATGCAATTATGATCTTTATTTAAATAGAACGCTCGATTATAGAATGTAGTTGTTAAAAATGTTCTAAGATTAGAAACATTGAAAATATTACTATTACCAAAGAGTACATTATCAACAATTTTTTCAGTTAAAATTGTGTATGTATCATTGTCTGTGGCTATTATTTTCCATGTAATAGGTTCACATTTAAACCAATAGGATGTTCCACTTTCAATTGTTGTACCATCATCAAATGTTTTATTACCATATTTGAATGGATTACCATTCATTTTGACGTAATAAGTGCCATTTAATAAATACCAACCATTTGATTGAGTAGAACTTAAATTGTTAAGTGCAGTTATTGTTGCTTCATCATTAACATGAGTTTGTGGATATAAACCATATGTAACTTTATGATTAACAAAATCAAAAGCTGGTTTCATACCAAGAGATTCCGCTTTACTATTTTCGATGTATTTTGCGTAAAATGTCTTATTTCCTGTTGATCCTTTATTGATGGTTGAAGAAGCAGTAGTAAAATCAGCATCAGAATACCAACCAAGGAATAAATAGCCACCCTTATGAGGATCCTTTAAAGTGATGTTTTCAGTGACAATTGTGTATGTAGACGGGTTTTCATCATTATTAACGCCACCATCTAATTTATATGTAATTGTGTATTCAATTGGTGTCTTATCTAAATAAAGACTAATATCACTAGTTACTGTTGACCCTATAAACGACCATGAAATTTTATGGTTATTTTCTAATGTGTACCATTCACTCACTTCATAACCGTCAATTACTTCAACTGTAGGAGCATTAATTTTTGAACCGTTAGCAACGGTTTCTGTTTTTAATAATGAATTATTAACATAGAATGAAACAGTATACGTAGTAGTATCTTTTACTTTACCAGCGTTAACTGTTTGGCCATTACTTAATTCACATATTAAATTGCCGTTATCATCATTGATATAAACATTAGTAACAGATACACCGTTTGTCCCATTAGTGCCTTTTAGCCAATCAAGAAAATCATTTTCATTGC
Organism: bacterium; assembly: GCA_963644775.1. Lineage (GTDB taxonomy): Bacteria > Bacillota_I > Bacilli_A > RFN20 > CAG-826 > Fiminaster. Next base: position 68,782 of record CAVIPD010000040.1, read on the forward strand.
CAATGTGTCCATTATCTAACCAAGTTTGATAAGCAGATTCACCATCAACTCCGTTATTACCGGCATCACCTTTGATATTGCCTGACTTTGACCAAGTAGAAACACCCTTAACATAAATATCCCAAGTAGAAGTATCAATATATAAATCACCTTCTACACCAGTATTGTCATTAGGTATTCCATCACCAGTATAGATCTTAGTTCCATCTTTACCAGTTTCACCTGTATCGCCTTTATCGCCTTTTTCACCTTGCTCACCTTGAATACCTTGCTCACCTTTTTCTGGTGTTGCGTTGCAACTAGTTAATAATGAAAATAAAGATAAACCAGCGAATAATAAATATTTGGTTTTCATAACGCACCTCCGTGTGTATAAAATTGATAAAAATATTATTACATAAATATAAACACTCAAAAATAAGGTTTTATTTGAGTTGTTTGAAATTATTAGCTAATCGTAATCTTAATAGCAGGGCGAACTCCAGCAGTTGTAGTTGGTGTAAATTGATAGAGGGCATCACTAATACGGCCTTGATAATTTACGATGTTTGTAAATCCATCAGAATGCGAAGCCGGGGAACGAGTCCAATACCAGCTATTATTATTAGAAGAATTCACATTGACATGATTAGCTTTTGCGTAGTCAGTAGCGCTACATGCTCTAGTATCATTAGAAAAACCATTTGAATTTAATTCGGAATGGCTCAATAAATAAACATAATCTTCCGTGTTAGAACAAGCATAGCTATTTGAATTACTACTAGTGGTTGAAGCAGAGTTATTAACGGTAACATTTTGTACATACGAATTATTTAAATTAAATGCTGAATTGTAAAATGTACCATTTAACCATGTTCGAATAGCAGAATTAGCGTAATTACTAGACGCGGTAGGTTCGATTGTGAAATTATAAGCATCAAGTATTTTTGTGGAAGTTAAAAAATAAGTTCCAACACTTGAATTAATTACTTTCCATTCGATTGGTTCACATTTAAACCAATAAGTGTTTCCACTAGTAATTGAATCACCATTACTAAATGTTTTTGTTCCGTCTGGATTAGCTACTAATTTAGTATAATAGGCTAAATCATGAAGATACCAACCATTACTTTCAGGTGATAACGTTTCTAATGTTGAAATCAATGATGCATCAGAGACATATGTTTGTGGATATAAACCATAGGTAATTGTTTTACCGTCACTACTTAATTCAGGTTTCTTGGCAAAAATCTTATCGTAAGAAATAAATTTAGCGTAGAAAGTCTTATCACCAATTGATCCTTTAGTGATAGTTGAACATTCAGTAGAAAAAGTTTCGTCAGAATACCAACCATCAAAAATGCCATTGTCGCTTGTTGGACTATATAAAGAAATATTATCGCTAACTACTGTATATGTAGACGGATTACGAATATCATTTTTTTCACCATTTAAAACATAGTTAATTTTATATTCAATTGGCGTTGCATCAGCGTATAAATCAACATTCGAAGTAACAATTGAACCTTGAAGTGACCAAATGGATTTATATCCATCAGTTTCGATTGTGTACCATTGACTTAGTTCATAGCCATCTTTTAAGTTAACATGTGGCGGAGTTGCCTTAGAACCCCATGCTTTATTCATGTCGGTACCCACCAATACATTGTCAACGTAATATTTAACAGTATACGTAGTAGTATCTTTTACTTTACCAGCGTTAACTGTTTGGCCATTACTTAATTCACATATTAAATTGCCGTTATCATCATTGATATAAACATTAGTAACAGATACACCGTTTGTCCCATTAGTGCCTTTTAGCCAATCAAGAAAATCATTTTCATTGCCAATGTGTCCATTATCTAACCAAGTTTGATAAGCAGATTCACCATCAACTCCGTTATTACCGGCATCACCTTTGATATTGCCTGACTTTGACCAAGTAGAAACACCCTTAACATAAATATCCCAAGTAGAAGTATCAATATATAAATCACCTTCTACACCAGTATTGTCATTAGGTATTCCATCACCAGTATAGATCTTAGTTCCATCTTTACCAGTTTCACCTGTATCGCCTTTATCGCCTTTTTCACCTTGCTCACCTTGAATACCTTGCTCACCTTTTTCTGGTGTTGCGTTGCAACTAGTTAATAATGAAAATAAAGATAAACCAGCGAATAATAAATATTTGGTTTTCATAACGCACCTCCGTGTGTATAAAATTGATAAAAATATTATTACATAAATATAAACAATTAAAAATAAAGATTTGTTTAAAAATTGTGTATTCTCTAATTACAACAATTTATTGATATAATGATTATATGGTGAAAAGAAAAATAATTATTGATTGTGATCCTGGTCATGATGACGCTATTGCAATTCTTGCTGCTATAGCATCGCCAAAACTCGAATTAATTGGTTTAACAGTAGAATCTGGAAATCAAACTTTAGAAAAAACTGGTAGAAACGCTTTAAATCTCGCATGTTATTTAGGCGCTGATGTTCCTGTTAGTTTAGGAGCGAATCATCCTTTAAAAAGGAATCCTCAAACATGTGCGGCAATCCATGGAGAAAGTGGATTAGATGGTTTCACGTTTCCTACATACGATAAGAAATTTGATAAAAGAGATGCAGTTACATTATTAAAAGATTTATTGCTAGCAAATGAACATGTCACTTTAGTGCCTACTGGACCATTGACTAATATTGCTCTTTTATTACTTATGCATCCTGAGGTTAAATCTCATATTGATGAAATTGTCCTAATGGGTGGATCAATTGGACATGGTAATGTTACTCCTGCAGCAGAATTTAATATACTTTGTGATCCTGAAGCTGCTGATGTAGTTTTTAATTCAGGTTTAGTGGTGAAAATGCTTGGCTTAGATGTAACTAGACAAGTTCTTGTTCTTCCTGAAGTTATTACTAGGATGGAAAAATATCATAATAAAGCATCGAAACTATTTGTTGATTTAATGAAGGTGTTTAATGAAAACCAAAAGAAGATATTTGGCTTTAGTGGTGCACCATTACATGATCCTGCCACAATAGTGAGTCTAATAGATGAAGACGCTATTCATTTTGAATATATGAATGTTGATATTGATGTCAGTGGTGGTCCAAGTTATGGTAGAACAAACTGCGATCAATTCAATTATTTAAAAAGAAAACCCAACGCTTATGTTGCTACAAGTATTAATAAAGATAAGTATTGGGATGTGATCGAAGATTGTATCAAACGTTACTAATTAAAATTTATAATTTGGTTTAGAAATTCCTATTTCCTTAAATGGGAATTTTTCTAAATAATCTTTATATGTGTTATCAAAATTATGAATCTTGAATATTTCTCTCATTTCTTTTACATCCCATGGACGAATAGGATGCCAGAATCTCCATACTCTATTACAGAAATGACATATTAATGTGTCTTTCTTTAATGGACGTTGCTCGTTATATTTTCTTGAGAAGTATTTAAAGTCTTTAACAAGATTATTAAGTGCACTTTGATCAGCAAAATAGAATGTTTTCTCCATTAATAAATTAATGCATCTTTCAAAAAGGTGTGTTTCTTTAATGCGTTTACCATTAAGAAGTAAAACACCTGAATTAAAATATCCGGGATGAACCCACCACTCACCAAGATAATCTAGTCCTGCGACAAGTTCAATTTTACTAACATCAATATCTAACATTTCGCTTAGATCACCATTAATTAATGTATCTGCATCTAAATATAAAACTGTATCATCTGGAAGAATTGATTCTGAATATAACCTAAGCATGCAGTAAGGTGAAAATGATGATTTATGATTTCTTGTTTTCTCTAACGTAGATTTATATCTATCTGTATAGTCGAAGAGTTCAACAATATTATCTTTATTAAATTCTTTGGCCATAGTTTCCAAAAACAATCTATCTTTTTCAATAATTGCTTTACCTTTTTTACCAGCATCATTAACTTGCATAGTAAGAATAAAGAAGTGGATAGGAAAATGGTTATGCTCAAGCATACTTCTCATTGATAGATATATACCTCTAAGAGTGAGACGATCTCCTCCATATAAAACATTAAACATTTTGTTCTTCTTTCTTCAGTTTTCTTGATGTGCTTGCTTCAAAGACCGCGTTCAACACAAATGAAATAATAATAATTAAATAAAAAGTTACTAATCTCCAAAGTAAACATACTGCAGTGGCATCATCTTGGGTAGTAGAACCAATAACTGCCGCGATAACGAATTGAAATGCGAATTCGATTCCGCCAGTTCCACCTGGAGTAGGCATCCACACAACTGAGGTAATTGCAAATGATGTTGAAAATAAGACTAATGGAATTTTATCCCAACCAATATCAATGCCAACAGCTTTAATTAAGAAGAATGGAACCGCATAATAACACGCCATGCAAATAATCTTAATCAATATAGCGAAGACAGTAGCAAGTTTATGAGTCCATGTTTCTTTAAAGGCGATTTGAGCATTTGAACAATACAATTCAAAGTTTGGAATTTGTTTAACTAAGAAATTGCCGAATTTACATAGTAATTTATGTTTCTCGTTATGAAATATTTTCCAATAGGCGAACTTGGTTAATAATTTAACAAGTAAGTTTCTGATCCCCTTATTTGTGCCTAACGCAATCATAAATAATAAAACTGCAAAATTAATCACAAAACCAATTAAAGCAACCCAAATAACCCATTGCATATTTAAGGTTACTAGACCATTCCAAATGTCTTGCCAGAAAAATAATGAAACAATTGCAAACGCATTTGTAACCATCATAAAAGTAACAAAACTCGCAAGTATTACGCCTGTTGCTTGAGCAGTTGTAACTTTACGCTTAGTGTATGAATATACTTGGAAAGGTTGCCCACCTGCAGCAAATGGAGTAATTCCGTTATAGAAGTGTTCACTTGAACCAATTAGAAATGATTCTCCGAAAGTGGCTTTAATCTTTAATGCTTTTCCATAGATGCATTGACTAAATGGCCAAAGAATAAAATAGGCTATAATTAAGCCAATTGCTGCCAATAACCAAACATAATTTTCGCCAATATTAGAAAGTCTTTCACCAATCTTTTGAATTTCACCCATTGATAAGAGCAAAACAACAACAAGAATTGTTAAAAGAGTTAAGAAAATTAAATTTGAAATTAATTTCTTGTGCGATTTCTTCTTAGGATTTTCTAATTCAGTTATTTCTTCTTTTTCCATTAGGCTTTAGCAACTCCCTTTTTAGATTTTAATTTAAACAATATTGTTTTCTCAATAAACACGAGTATTAAGCATATAAATGCTGCTCCACTGACATCGCTTAAGTAATGAGCATTTGCTAATATTCTTGATAAGGCAACAAGTAAAACCCAAATAAGTCCAACATAAAATAAGATAATTTGAAGCTTTCTATCGTCTTCACTTTTCTTCGATAACAGAGTTAACATTGGTAATACAAATAATGATAAAGTTGCGTATGTTGTATGACCACTTGGGAATGATTTAAAGTTATCACTTACTTCTGCTTTAAATGCATAGAAAGGACTTAATTGATATAAGTAGTGGAATGCACTAGCAGGATCAGCGGTAGAAAAAACATATCTAGGTCTAGGCCTACTCCAAAGATATTTTAGGGCTGTTGCAAATGCTGCAACACTAATAGATATAACAAGGAAGAATATTCCGATAATTAGCATTGTCTTTGCATCAAATTTTGGAGTGATTTTCTTATAGAAAAAATAGCAACCAACAAGCATTAAAATTGTTACAACACCTGCAACTATTAAAATAGTAGGGTTATTAAAGTTTTCGCTTTTAGGATTGAAATTTGATAAGTGATCAAATTGATAAATATATTTAAATGTATCAAATGTGAAATACGCGGCCGCGCATAATCCAAGCACACCGATGATAACACTAAAGACAGTCCAAACTTTTTTAGTGTTAGTTGGTCTACCCGCTATACATAAGCATCCTCCAAGAGCTAAAGCCATAATAACTGGAATTTCACTAATTGCAGACATGATAATTGCAAACCAGTTTGGAGTGCCTAGCGAATAAATCTTCTCACCAATTTTAAAATCAAAGATATTGCCGAGAATAAATGCCACTAAAAACAAACTAGCAGCGATAATAATTTCTCTTATGTGAATAGGATTTTTTCTATTTAATAGCATATTTATTTCCTCTACTTAAATGAGATATGTCTTGCGTTTGATATAACAAGTTCGCTTAATATTTTAGCATTTTCTTCTATTGAGCCGGTATCATAAATGATCCACATGCTAATTATTCCATAGACACCCTGAAGAAGATATTCGATAATCATGTGATTCTTTTTCGAATCAATTGCAACGCCTAGAATCATTTTTCTAACTTTATCAATCATCTTATCGGCATAACCAGATAAATTAGGATCAGTTAAGATAATTCGATATATATCAATCTCTTTCGATAAGACAGTGAAAATAGATTTGAACATATTTTGAATAGCTTTTCTTGATGTTCTTGTTTTTAATACCATTTCTCTATCTAGTTGACTTAATTGCTCTTCAAACAATTTTTCAACAATAGCAGAAATGATATCTTCTTTTGTGCCGTATCTTAGATAGATTGTGTTTCTATTTACTTGAGCCTTATTTGCAACATCCACAATATGAATGTTTTCAAACCCTTTTTCTTCGACTAATTCTAAAAAAGCATGTTCTATTGCTGTTTCACTTTTAGTGATACGTAAATCTGCTTTATTCATAGTTAATAAGCATTTTAGCAAAAATGTCTTTTAATAGGCAAGTGCTAAATTGTGTCTATTGACCTTAAAATACTATAAAAGTATAGTTATTATTGTTATTCGAAAGGAAAATACAATGGGAAAATTTGCAATTATTGGAGATTCTACTTGCGATCTTACAGCTGAAATGAGAAAAGAACGTAACATCGATTACGCTCGTATGCTCGTTAGTTGGACAGATATCAAGGATAAGAAATTTCATGAAATTTATGCTTCACTAGATTGGGATGTTTTATCAGTCAAGGAATATTATGATGTTCTTAGAGCGGGAAACCGTATTATTACATCACAAGTTACAGAAGCTGAATATGATTTAGTTTTCAAACGTCATTTAGATAAAGGCGAAGATATTCTTTATATCGCTTGTTCGTCAGGGTTATCAGCATCGCTTAAACTTGCTCAAAGACTTTGGAATGAAAAATATTCAAAAGAATATCCTGAGAGAAAATTAATTATTGTTGACTCACTTATTTCTTGTATGGGTCAAGGTATGATGCTTCTTCGCGCTGCAGACTTAAGAGATGCAGGTGAAAGCATGGAAACAATTGCTAAAGAACTCGAAGAGACAAAACTCTGCTATAACCAAGTTGCAACTGTTGAAACATTAGATTATTTAAAACGTGCTGGTAGGGTAAAAGCTTCTTCAGCATTCTTTGGAAATATCTTTGGAGTTAAACCAATTCTTATTTCTGATACAAGTGGTTGCAACCACGCTATTGAAAAAGCCAAAGGAAGAAAAGGCTCAATTATTCGCTGCGCTGAACTTATTAAAGAAACAGCAGTTGAACCAGAAAAAAGAACTTGTTGGGTTCTTCATGCCGATGCTAAACAAGAAGATGTTGATTTAATGGTCAATAAAATTAAAGAACTTGTTCCTTTTAAAGAAATCAAAGTGATGTATTTAGGACCTATTATTGGTTGTTCTACAGGACCAGGAACATTCGGCATTTATTATTATGGTAAAAAAGTAACCGTTTCAGGTGAAATTAATTAATTATGATACTAAAAAAATTAAATGGTGAACAATTCGTTGACCTTATTAGTTATGGCGCAAAAAACTTACGTGCTAACTATCAAGAAGTCGATGAATTAAATGTGTTCCCTGTCCCTGATGGAGACACAGGAACAAATATGTCTCGTACAATTGAAGGTGGTGTTCATGCAGTTGAAGGACTTCATGAAAAATCAATTGGTTTAGTAGGCAAAGAATTATCAAAAGGCACGCTTATGTCTGCTAGAGGTAATTCTGGTGTTATTCTCTCTCAAATCTTTCGAGGAATTTGTAAAGGACTTATTGATAAAAAAGAAGTCACTGCTAAAGAACTTGGCGAAGCCTATAAGATGGGCGTTAAGCAAGCTTATGGAGCAGTTGTTACTCCTGTTGAAGGTACTATTCTTACAGTTTTCCGCGAAGCAACTGAAGTTGCGTGTAAAGGAATAACCGATAAATCTACAATTAATGATTTCTATCAACTTCATTTAAAACAGGCTATTAAAACTTTAAAGAATACCAAAGAATTATTACCTGTCTTAAAAGAAGCAGGTGTAATTGATTCTGGTGGATGTGGTTATGTCTATATTGTTAAAGGTATTGTCAAATATCTTGATGGTGAAAAGATTGAACAAGAATTATCAAAAGTAGAAGAAAAGAGCGAAAATGCTTCAGTGGATTTTAATGCATTCACAAGTGAAGATGTTCTTAAATTCGGTTATTGCACTGAATTCATTCTACGACTTCAAAAATCAAAAGTTGATATTGAAAAGTTCGATGTTCAAACAATAATTGATGAATTAAATGAAGATGACATTAAGGGTGATTCAATTGTTGCCTTAAAAGATGAAGATGTTATTAAAGTTCATGTTCATACGATGGAACCAGGTATCGTTCTTCATAAAATGCGTAGATATGGTGAATTCTTGACAATTAAAGTCGAGAATATGGCACTTCAACATAATGAAAATATGTCTGAAGATGAAAAAAAAGAACATTGTAAGATGGAACATAAGAAATATGCAATTGTTGCAGTTGCTCAAGGAAAAGGCATTGTTGATCAATTTAAAGCCTTTGGTGTCGATTACGTTGTTAGTGGTAATCAAACCATGAATCCTTCAACCGAAGACTTCATTAAAGCATTCAAGCAATTAGACGCTGATAACATTATTGTCTTCCCAAATAATAAAAATATTATTATGGCTGCTGAGCAAGCCGCTCATTTATATAAGGGTGCGAAAATTGTTGTTGTTCATTGCTTTTCAATTCCACAATGTTATAGTGCATTGACAATGCTTGATTTCTCTTCAGATGATTTAACAATAATTGTTGGTAACTTCAATGAAGCAATTCGTCATGTTGTCACTGGTGAAATCACAACTGCTATTAGATCAACCAAAGTTCAAGGAGTGTCTATTAGAAAAGGAGACCATATTGGTATCCTTAATGGCAAGATGTCATTATCCACTTCATTTAAAAATAAAGTAGTTGTGGAATTATTAAAGAAGATTCCGGATATCAACGATAAGGAAGTCTTAACAATCATCTATGGTGATGGTGTCACTGAAGATGAGAAAGCAAAAAACCTTGCCGCTATTCAAGCTAAATTCCCATCCTTAGAGATTGGCGCAATCGATGGTGGTCAAGCAGTTTATAAATATTTAATCGCTGTTGAATAAAATAACTAGGGGCTTTGCCCCTTTTATTTATGCTCAATTCAAAAAATTTATTATTTATACAATGTTTGATATACTTTAGCTATGCATAAAGTAGTTATTATTGGTTCTGTTAATATTGATTATACGATTTATGTGGATGAGTTTCCTAAGGTTGGTGAAACAATCCATGGTTTTAATAAGATTTCATCATTAGGTGGTAAAGGTGCGAATCAAGCTTTAGCAATTACTAATTGTCATATTCCTTCTAAATTTATTTGCTTTTTAGGCGACGATGGAATTGGTTTAGAAATAAAACAAAATTTTGCTAAATATCATATAGATGCTGATCCTGAAATTATTCCTAATGTTAGTAGTGGTAATGCTTTTATATATGTCGATAAACATTCAAATAATGAAATTGTTGTTTTAGCAGGTGCTAATCATGAAGGAACAGTTTCATTAATGAAGAAACATTATGATTTAATTAAACAAAGTGAATACATTGTTTTACAAAATGAAATTAATCCCCTAATCAACGAATGGATCATTAATGAATTTGGATCAGATCATCATATTGTTTTAAATCCTGCTCCTGCAAAGGAAGTCAAAAAAGAACTTATGCCTTTAATTGAATATATCACTCCTAATGAAGGTGAACTTAAAGTCATCACTGGTGAAGATGATATATATTTAGGAGCGAAAAAACTTTTAGATAATGGTGTTAAAAATGTTATTGTCACATTAGGAAAAAATGGATCAATATACTTTTCTAAAGACTCACAAATCAAAGTTAAACCATTTAAGGTTGACTCCATTGATACAGTTGCTGCAGGAGATTCATTCTTAGGTTTTTTTGTTGCTGCACTTGCAAATGATAAATCATTAAATGATGCCTTAGAGTTTGCATCCGCTGGAGCGGCATTATCTACAACAAGAAAGGGAGCTGCTATGTCAATCCCTACAATAGATGAGATTAATAAATTCATAGAATCGAGGAAATAAGTATGAAAAATATAAAAATTATTTCTTTAATGTTAATGACACTTTCTTTAGCGTCATGTTCATTCATGGGGGGCAAGTCATCATCAAGTAGTTCAACAGGTTCATCTACTGCATCAAGTAGTAGTTCTTCCTCATCGACTTCTAGTTTGACATGGACTTCAACTTCAACTACCTCTGTTGAACCTCATCAACCTGGTAGTGGTGTTATTGATTTATTTTGTGTAAATGACTTTCACGGAAGAGTAAGTAAATATCAAAGTGGTTCATATTATGAAGGTGGAATCGCTAGATTATCAACATATCTAAATAACAAGAAAAATCTAAATCCAACTGGATCTGTATTTCTAAATGCAGGTGACTTATGGCAAGACACCTATGATTCGGCTATGAATAAAGGTGAATTACTCACCAAAACAATGGTAGCAATGAAATGTGAAGCAATGGCATTAGGCAATCATGAATTTGATTGGGGCACTAACCAAATCATTATGAATAGAACTATTGCAGAGAATGACACCAATGAAATTAATTTCTCATTTTTAGGATGCAATATTTATAACTATGTTGAAGATACCCACGCTGATCAATTGTGTAGTTCATATAAGATTATCGAACGTGGTGATGTTCGCATTGGTATTATTGGTGCTATTGGTGAATCTCAACTTACATCAATCACATCATCTAATTGGGAGAATTTAACATTTAAAGATCCAACTCCAATTGTTAAAGATCTTAGTGATGAACTTCGCACTGAAAAAAATTGCGATGTTATTGTCTATTTATTTCATGGATCATTTGACCAAAGTAACGCTAGTGAATTATCTGCTACATCATCTATCAGCGGTAAGCCATATGTTGATGCAGGATTCTTAGGGCATACACACTCTTTCGAAAGCGAGAAGATAAACGAAACTCCTTGGATTCAATCATATCAACATGGTGCGGTACTTGGCAGAATTACTTTGAATGTTGATGCTGGTGATGTTACTTGCACTTATTATCCAGATTACTCTTCTAGTAGTAGTTATTCAGGTAGAAATGAAAATGGTTATGGTAGTGGTTCAAGTTCTATATACGCTCAAAGTGAAGATCCAAATATAAAAGCGATTGTGGATAATTATCTAACAAATGAATTTACTACTGAAAGAGATAAAGAAATTGTTACTTTAAGTAATGCTTCATCTACGATTGGTAAAGAAGCAGGTAAGATTCAAGCTATGACAACAAGTAAATATATTGACACTCTTAGGTTGACTGATCCAAGTATTCCAAGTGTTGATATTGTTATTAATAACGGTAATAGAGACACCATCAGTGTTCCATCAAATGGAAAACTAACAAAAGAAAACATCTTTAATCTAACTCCATTTACAAATAAGACATTAATTGCTCGTGTTCTTGGAAGTGATATTATCGGTGAATGTATTTCATATAACAATCCATATTACATTGTTAGTGAGACTTCATTAAAGCTTGACGCAAATACGTATTACACTGTTGCGTGTATTGATTATTTGTTGCTTCATAAAAATACATCTAGAAACTATAACTATTTCAAGTCATATACATCAACATTATATGAAGTTAGTAAATATCCATATGAGATAATGTGGGATTATTTTGCTTCAAATCCAACATTTGATATGTCTACGTTATCTTCAACTGCATATACAGGATTAAGTAAATAATGATAGACAAATTTAAACCATTTAACGGTAAATGCATTGACCTTTCATTTGAAGGAAAAGGTGTTGTTAAAACTCTATATGGAGTTACTTTTGTTGATGGTTTATTTTTAGGTGAAGAAGCTACAATTCAAATTGAATATAAAAGAGCAGGCTCTTTCTTTGGAAGAGTGACTAGACTTATATCTAAAAGCAAAGATAGGATTCAACCAAGGTGTGGTGTTTGTACTGCCTGCGGTGGTTGTCAATTCCAACAACTTAACTATCCTGCTCAACTAGAATATAAGACCAATAAAGTTAAGACATGCTTCAAACGTTATAAACTAGATAATGTTAAAGTTAATGATTGCATTGGAATGGATGATCCATACAATTATCGAAATAAAATCCAAGTTCCTATAGGTAGAGATCCTCATGGGCATATTGTCACTGGATTCTATCGCAATGGGACTCATAAAATCATTCCTATTGATGAATGTCATATTGAAGATAAACGTGCTTCAAGTATCATTAATGAATTTAAACGATTAATCAAAGATTTTAGATATGAACCATATAATGAGGATAATCGTTCTGGATTATTTAGACATATCCTTATTAGAACTTCATATCATTATGATGAAATCATGGTTACTTTAGTGACCACGGTTGATGAATTCAAAGGGAAGAATAACTTTGTTAAGGAATTCATCAAACGTTGTCCAAGTATCAAAACAATTGTGCAAAATGTTAATCCTAGAGATACGAATGTTATTCTTGGAGAGAAAGAAAGAATATTGTTTGGTAGTGGTACGATTAAAGATTCTATTTTAGGAGTAGACTTTATTATTTCATCTAAATCATTTTTTCAAGTTAACCCAATCCAAGTTGAAAAGCTTTATCAAACTGCGATTGATTATGCAGAATTAAAAGATAGTGATGATGTTTTTGATGCTTACTGTGGGATTGGCACAATATCATTAATCGCATCTAAATATGTTAGACATGTTTTAGGTGTTGAGATCGTTAAAGATGCGATTAAAGATGCAAATAAGAATAAAAAGTTAAATGGCATCACTAATGCAGATTTTATATGTGATGATGCAGGCAACGCGATAGAGAAGTTATTAGATAAAGGTAAACACTTCGATGTTGTCTTTGTGGATCCTCCAAGAAAAGGATTAGATGATAAGTTTATTAATTCCTTATTAAATGTTAAACCTAAGAAGATTATCTATGTTTCTTGTGATCCAGAAACACTTGCAAGAGACGTTGCAATTCTATCTAAGGAATATGTTATTGATAAGATACAACCTGTTGACATGTTTCCGATGACACATCACGTTGAGACAGTTATAAAAATGAAATACTGTAATAAAAAATAGGATTTATAAATTTCTAAAGTTTAAAGAAATTAATATTTATTCAATTAATGATTTGAAAAATAATAAAAACATCTATAGTGGTGGATTACCTGCCTTATCAATCTCATGTTTGTATGCGAATCTATATTTAAATGATTTAGATAAAGAACTAGAAAAAGAATGTAAAACGTACATAAGATATTCAGATGATATCTTAATTATTGAAAGCAAAGATAACATCAATAAAAGAATAGATAAACTTAAATCATTAATCGTTCAAAACAAATTAACTATTAACG
>CAVIPD010000041.1:0-8596 GCA_963644775.1 bacterium
AGAGTATTCTTTTATCTTCATTTATAAATCACCATAAAATAGATGATTACAAACGCTAAAACTAAAGCAATTCCTAGTAAAATTAAACAAAGAGTTATATAAAATTTCTTTGATTTAGTAGTTGGATAATCCTTTGTGATTTCTTCTATTTTCTTATCAATATCTTGCATAGCAATATACATATTATAATTTTATTTCGATGATTTTGTCTCTAAAGACGTTACTTTTTTCAAAATATGAATATTAGATTTTGTTTTTTACTTATTTCATATGTAAGATATATGCATATGTCAAAGCTATTAATCTCAGCCTGTTTAGTAGGCGATAAAGTAAACTACAAAGGACAAGGCAAATATTGTCCACTTGTGGAACAACTAAAAGAAAAATACGAACTCGTTTTATTTTGTCCAGAATGTGAAGGAGGTTTACCTACCCCACGTCTACCAAATGAAATTCGTGGATTACAAGTCATTAGAAAAGACGGTAAATACGTCACAAGAGAATTTGAATTGGGTGCGAATAAAGCATTAGCTTTATGTAAGTACCTCGGCATTAACAAAGCTGTCTTAAAAGAAAGTTCACCTAGTTGTGGCACTCACTTAGTTCATGATGGCTATTTCCAGGGAAAGAAAGTACCTGGCATGGGAGTCACTGCTAAATTATTAAAAGAAAATGGAATCGAAGTTTATTCTGAAGAAGAAGTCGAAAAATTATTATGAGTAAAGAACAATCAATGAAACAAGGCAATCTCTTCCTTCTTGGAGGACTAGGTTTATCAACTTTATCATTAATTCTATTTTTCCTTCCATTTGTTGATGGCGCAATGGGATTAGAAGTTGCAATGGGAAAAGCATTTTCTCCATTCGCTTTAATTTCATTTATTTTAATCTCAATTAACGTTGTGATGAGTTTACTCATCTTCATGGTTAAATACTTCCCTTGGGGAAAGATACTTCTTGTTGTTTTATCAGTTTTTAGTTTAGTCGAAGGAACATTATTGTTCTTTATTCCAAACTTCACATTTGGTGTAGTTATTGTATCAATATTAAATTATCTATCCATCATTATGTTTATGGTGGCCGCACTTAAAAAATAAAAGAGGCAATGCCTCTTTTTTAGTAATTATTTTCTTGTCGTTTATAATTAACAGACAACTTTGCTTTATATGAAGTAATGATGTCTTGCGCATTCATCCCAACTGCTAAGGCAAGATTTAGATAAGATGAGAAACATTTTTCATAATGACATAAATCGAAGTTATCTTTTAAATCGACTGCTAACTTATAAACATTAAGAAATTGTTCAGTTAAATCAACATCACTTTTAATTAATTCATATTCAAATTTATTTGCTTTTAGAATAATTCCTAATGAAAGAAGGAAATGTAGTCCATCTGCAAATTCATCCATGATAATTTCTTTTGAAGAAGGTCCTTTATTTGACCAAAACTTAAAGCAACGCGTTTCATTAGCGAGTTCGCCAATTTCAACGATTAACGCCATAAGCCTACGTACACGAGTAGATTCATATGTAATGTTATGGTTTTTAGCAATTTCTTCATCTAAACCAGCTTGTAAAAAATATAATTCTTTTAAATTAATTATTTCCATTATGTTGATCCACCTTTTGTAAGTGCCAAATATCACGAACATATTCATTGATTGTGCGGTCACTTGTGAAATAACCGCTCATCGCGATATTACGAATACACATTGATGCCCATTTTGATTTATCTTGATATAGTTTTTCAATCTTTTCTTGAGCTTCAATATATGAACCAAAGTCTTTTAAGATGAAATAACAATCATTGTTATTCATAATCTCATCAAAGATGAGTTTGAATCTATCTTTAATAACCCAAGGTCCATCAAATAAACTAGAAAGCACCGCTTTCACTCTTTCGTCGTTATTATATTCATCCCAACAGTTATATCCTCCGTTAGCGTAGTAATTTAATACCTCATCACTACTTAAACCAAAGATAACAACGTTATCATCGCCAACTAAATCATGAATTTCGACATTAGCGCCATCCATTGTTCCGATAGTAACTGCGCCATTCATCATAAATTTCATATTAGATGTTCCACTAGCTTCTTTTGATGCTGTAGAAATCTGTTCGCTGACATCTGCGGCAGGAATAATAAGTTCTGCTAAAGAAACACCATAGTTTTCTAAGAAAATAACTTTCATGTATTTACTTGCTTTTGGATCATTGTTAACAACATCAGCGACTGATAAAATTAGTTCAATAATTCGTTTAGCATAAACATAACTTGGAGCGGCTTTCGCACCGAAGATAAATGTTCTTGGATGCATTTTAAAATCTGGTTCAGTTACAATTCTCATGTATAAATACATGATATGAAATAAATTCATTAGTTGACGTTTATAAGCATGTAAACGTTTAACTTGAACATCAAAGATCGAATCTACATCAACATCGATATCCATTTTCTCTTTGATATATTTAGCAAGTTTGATTTTGTTCTCGTGTTTAATTTCCATAACACGCTTTTGAACAATTGGATCATCTTTAAATTTATCAAATGAAGATAGTTTATTTGACATATCTAAAATCCATTTGTCAGATATCTTACTAGTAATCAATTTCGCAAGTTCTGGATTTGAATACATTAACCAACGACGATGAGTAACTCCATTAGTTTTGTTATTGAATTTATTTGGATATAAATTATAGAAATCTTTAAATGTCTCACTCTTTAAAATGTTGGTGTGTAACTTAGCAACGCCATTAACAGAGAATGAAGCATAAATGGCTAAATTAGCCATATGAATTTGTCCATCTTTGATAATTTGCATTTGGTTGCGTGCGCCTTGATCAACATTTTTCTCATTCATTTCTTGATTGAAACGACGATTGATTTCTTCAATAATCATATAGCAACGAGGACATACTTGTTGAACATAGTTCACAGGCCATCTTTCAAGAGCTTCTTGCATGATGGTGTGATTGGTGTATGCCATAGTCTTTTTAACAACATCCCAAGATTCATCCCAACCATAACCATATTTATCCATCATAATTCTCATCATTTCAGGAATAGATAAGATTGGGTGAGTATCGTTAAGTTGAAACACTGCATATTCAGGTAAATTAAGTAATGTGTGTTTACGTCTATAATGTCCACGTAAAATAGATTGTAAACCTGCACTAACTAGAAAATATTGTTGCTTCAAACGTAATAATTTACCTTGTTCAGTCGAATCATCAGGATATAAACCATGTGATAACTCTTTAAGAGTTGTTAAATAGTTTTCAAATGATGTATGTTTAGGGAGATTAACTTCACTAGGTTCAGCAGACCAAAGTCTTAAAACGTTTGTGACTCTATTACGATAACCAACGATTGAAACATCGTAAGGTACAGCGCGAACATGAGTTGCATCAACAGTTCTCATACCGAATTCACCATTATCTTTAATATATGTCTCTGTGAAGCCACCAAATTCAACTTCAACTGCGTGCTTTGGCTTTTTAACTTCAAAAACATAGTTATTCACTAACCATTGATCTGGGACCTCAAATTGCTTACCTTTTTGAATGAGTTGTTTAAAGAAACCATATTCATAACGAATGCAGTTACCTTGAACAGGATATCCTAAAGAACTAATCGAATCTAAGAAACACGCCGCTAATCTACCAAGACCGCCATTACCGAGTCCAGCATCAGCTTCTTGATCTTCAAGTTTATTAATATCAATGCCGAGTTCTTCTAATCCTTTTTTAGCAACATCATAAATGCCTAAATTTTGAAGATTATTTGATAATAATCTCCCAATTAAAAACTCCATCGAGAAATAAATGAGTTGCTTTTTATCCTCATTTTTAATTTGCTTTCTAACATTTCTCCAGTCGTAATTAGCGTAATCTCTAACCATTTCTCCAAGAATGTCATATTGTTCGGTAATATGGCTTTCTTCGATGGTGTTTGAGTATTTCTCTGCTAAACGACGCTTAAATGTTTCTTTGAAGACATTTGTATTTGAAAACATATTCATAAATGCTACACCTTCTTATATTTAAATATCATCGCTCCAAAGGAGGCGAGTTTTATTGTTATTTTGTGAGGTTGGTTATATGGACCAAACTCAACTGTTTTTAATGGTAATCCATTGTATTGGTTTTTGCCACTATAAACATCTTTATCACTATTAAAGATTTCTTCGTATGTTCCTTCTAACGAAACACCGATATCATAATTATCATAAAAGTTTGATGTGTTATTAAACACAAATACTAATCTAGAGTCGCCACTAAATCTTTCAAAAGCGATAACAGAGTCATCTTTATTATCAACCATTAACCAACGGAAGTTTTGTGGGTTATATTCGTTTTGATACATCGCTGGTTCATATCGATAAATCAAATTCAAATCTCGAATTAATCTAGTAATAGAATCGTGCTTTGGATATGTCTTTAAAATCCATGGAAGAGATCTTGATTCATTCCATTCATCGAAACTGGCAAGTTCATTTCCCATGAAGGAAAGTTTCTTTCCTGGATGGGCAAATTGATATGTATATAAGTTTCTAAGTAAAGCAAATTTTTGTTCATAATCGCCCCACATTTTATTAATCATTGTGCCTTTGCCGTGAACAACTTCATCATGAGAAAAAGGAAGTAAAAAGTTCTCGTTAAAGAAATAAGCCATAGAAAAAGTAAGTTTATTATGTTCAAATTTCTTATAAATTGGATCGAGTAAATAATATTGAATTGTATCATTCATCCAACCTAAATCCCATTTGTAGTCAAAGCCAACTCCATTTTGGTCAAGTGGTTTAGTAACTCCATAAAAATCAGAACTATCTTCTGCAATCATCATTAATGATGAATGGCGATTATGTAAATAATAATTTGCGCGTTTTAAAAACTCGATAGAGCCTTCTGCTTTACCTTTATCTTTATTACCATCAACAAAAAGCATATTACTCACTGCATCTACTCTAATCCCATCAAAGTGAAACTCAGTTGCAAAATAATTCATTGATGACATTAAAAATGAACGAACTGGATCTTTTCCTAAATCAAAATAGGCACTTCCCCAAGGAGATATTCTACGTTGAGGATTATTGCTTTCAAATAGATGCGCTCCATCGAAGTTATATAAAGCAAAATCATCTTTCGCAAAATGGCATGGAGCAAAGTCTAAAATAACTCCTATTCCTTCTTGATGCATTCTGTCAATAAAACTCATCAATTGTTTTGGATTGCCATAGCGGGAATCAACTGAATAAAATCCAGTCGCTTGATAACCCCATGATCCATCAAAGGGATATTGGATAATAGGCATAATTTCAACATGAGTGTATCCAAGTTCTTTAACATAAGGAATTAGATAATCCGCAATTTCTTCATAAGAAAGATTTCTACCATCAACTTGGCCTTTCCAACTACCTAAATGAATCTCATAAATTGACATGGCTTTATCGAAGTTGCGAGTTCTTTTCTTCATATATGAAGAGTCATGCCAAACAAAACCAGTATAATCAAATAATCTTGAACAAGTTGCAGGACGATATTCACTATAGAATGCAAATGGGTCAGCTTTATCAACATATTTACCTTTCGCATTCTTAAAATGAAATTTATAACTTTGATAATTGTGTAGTCCAGGAATAAATATTTCCCAAGCCCCACAATCGTCGATTTTAGTTAGTTTGTCTTTTGTAACATCCCAATTATTCCATTCTCCAATAACACTAACATCACTAGCGCATGGAGCGTATAGTCTAAAAACTACACCAGAAACATCATTTCTTGATTCAAAATGTGCCCCAAAGTATGTATAGGCATCAATAGTCTGACCAAGCAAATAATCGTAAAGTAATCCGAATGCCATAATTAAGGCTATTTTATCACACGCATTTGATTAATACACATATGAAAGCATTTACTATTATTGAAAGTGAAATCAATAATAACTATAATTTTTATCAATTAGAGGTAAATTTATGGCAAAAATAATGGCAGTTAACGCAGGCAGTTCCAGTTTAAAATTCAAATTATATGAAATGCCTGAAGAAAAAGTATTATGTTCAGGTAATGCTGAGCGTATCGGACACGAAGATGGAATTTTCGGAATAAAATGGGCCGATCAAAGTGAAAAGAAAGTTCTTCCAATTTTAGACCACGCTCGTGCGGTTGAACTTGTTGTCCAAGCTATGCTTGAAAAAGGCATTGTTAAGAATATGAATGAGATAAA
This sequence comes from bacterium, assembly GCA_963644775.1. Lineage (GTDB taxonomy): Bacteria > Bacillota_I > Bacilli_A > RFN20 > CAG-826 > Fiminaster. Next base: position 6,228 of record CAVIPD010000041.1, read on the forward strand.
AGCTGTCGGACATAGAATCGTCCAAGGTGGCAAATATTTCTCTCATTCAGAATTATTTAACAAAGACACAGAAGATAAGATTGAATCGCTCATTCCACTTGCTCCACTTCATAATAAAGCGCATCTTGTTGGATTTAGAGCATTCAAAAAGATTCTTCCTGATGTTATTAATGTTGCTGTATTTGACACAGCATTCCACCAAACAATGGAACCTCAAGATTATGTTTTCCCAATTCCATATGAATACACAGAAAAATATGATTGCCGTCGTTATGGTGCTCACGGAACAAGTCATAAATACTTATCAGAAATGGGCTTAAAATATCTTCCAGGAGTTAAGCATCCACGTATTATTTCTTGTCACATTGGATCAGGTGCTTCAATTACCGCGATTAAAGATGGCGCATGTGTCGCAACATCTATGGGACTTACACCTTTAGGTGGCATCATGATGGGCACTCGTACAGGCGATCTTGACCCGTCAGTAATGAATTACCTATGCAAATGTACTGGCAAATCAGTTGAAGAAATGTATCAAATCTTCAATAAACAGTCCGGCTTTCAAGGCGTAAGTGAAGTATCAAATGACTCGCGTGATGTTCTAAAAGCGTGTGATGAAGGAAATGAAAAGGCAATTCTTGCAAATCAACTGTTTATAAGAAGAATTGCTGATTATATCGGTCAATATTACGTTCGTTTAGGTGGAGCAGACTTAATTATTTTCTCTGCTGGTATCGGAGAGAATTCTGCTCGTACTCGTGAAGAAGTATGTGATGCAATTGGAGAAGCTCTCGGGGTGAAGATTGATAAGGCGTTTAATGCGACAATTCGTGGAAAAGAAGCTTTGCTTTCTACATCCGATAGCAAGATTAAAGTAGCAATTATTCCAACCGATGAAGAAGTTATGATTGCTCGCGATACTTACGCATTTTATGCAAAATAAATAATAATCAAAATAAGCACCCTAAAAGGTGCTTTTCTTTTTGCAAATTCTTGACAACTTATTTTTACATCTCTAATATATATTTTGCTAAAAAAGAAAGGAGCAATTTATGAATAAATTACTAAAATTCATTCCAGCTATGCTTGTAACAGTCGTAGCTACAACAGGATGTGGCTCTAAAAATAAACTCCAATCATTCGTTGATGGACTTAAAGATGGCGAGGTCACAGAAGAACAACTCGAAGGTATTTATGCTGAAGGCGTTCTTTCATCTGGTGATAGTTTAGTTAAGTTCGCACAATATAGTGCAACCGACTATAATCCATATTGGTCAATTGGTTCAGGTCAAGAAGAAGAATATTACGAACAATATGTTCATGATTTAACCGAAAAAGAATCTTACCGTGCCTATGATGACAATACAGTTGTCACAACAATTGAACACGTTAACTATCCATATGATAAAAGCCAAGTTATAGATGAAGATAGCGAAGGTTTATCCAAGACAGCTACTAAATATAGTGGCAAAGCTCATATTTATGAGAAAGAAGGAAAACTCAACTATACATACACTCAAGATAACTCGGCAGAAAATGATTATTCATTCACATATGCAGTTGATTCAAATGCTAAGTTAAAAGAACACTTTGTTCAAGGCGGCGGATTCAGTGAAAACCTCATCGCCGGTATCGCTGATGTCAAAGATACATACGACTATTATGCTGGAGCAATTACATGGTGCCAACCAGTCGAAACATTAACCGCTTCAAAGAAGGATGGTAAATTAACAGTTAGATACACAGGTGATTTTAACTACGATTTATATTCCGCAGAAAGATATTGGGGTTGGACATATGCCGATGATGATACAGAATATGCTAATCCACTAGTTCATGAAACAACTGACTATGATGGCATGTACGTTCAAATGGGTATTCGTTTCGAATATGGTTATTCCATTGAAAATGGCATTATTTCAAGTGCTCATATGTATTATTTCAGCTATTTTAGAATTCTCTATGCTGATAAAAATCATAAAGCAGGCGATCCAGTGCCAGAAGTCGAACTTTCAAAAGATTACATCGCAGGACTAGATCTTTACATTCCAGAAAAGATTACACTTGATGGAAAAGAAACAGTTAACCCATACACAGGTGTTGGTTATCTAACTGCACTTCCAAATACAACTGAAGGATATTCTGCTTCAGCAAAATCTTTAGGAAATTACGACGCAAGTAATCTTCCAGACTCATCCAAATATCGTGCTCGTGATGCATTCGATACAGGTTGCTGGTTCGATGTCAGTGAAATGGACGTTGAATATTAATCAAATTTCAAAACAAGACGGTTCTTATGAATCGTCTTTTTTGTTGAATATATACATTAATTTATATATTATAAAATTATGAATAAGTTAGATAAAGAA
>CAVIPD010000042.1:0-8607 GCA_963644775.1 bacterium
GCATAAATCTTTCTTTTGGATCTGTTGATGATTCAGTTAATTTAATAACCAAATCATATTGTTTTTTATTAAACAAAGATTCTAAATTATCCACGTGATTTATTATAAGCAAAATACTCTAAAAAGAAAGAGTGAATAATCACTCTAGGACTAATTAAAGTGCGAATTAAATAAATTGTAGTAAACTAAAAATATGAAAATTCGTCCCGATATAAAAAGTTTTGTTACATCAATACCTAAAAACGTAACGTTAGTCGCCGCAACAAAATATATCGATTCATCTTTGATGAAAGAATTATATTTAAATGGGATTAGCAACTTTGGTGAAAATCGCGTTGACGCATTCTTAGATAAATATGAATCATTAAAGCATTTAGATACTAAGTGGCATTTTATTGGTCATCTACAAAGAAATAAGGTAAATGATATTATCAATAAAATTGATTATCTTCATTCGTTAGATAGTCTTAAACTTGCTCATATTATTCAAAAGAAAAGAGAGAAACCGTTGCCAGTTTTCATCGAAGTTTCAATTAACAATGAAGAAAATAAAAATGGAGTTAAATTAGATGAACTCGATAACTTCATGATCGAAGTATTAAAACTCGATAAGATTCAAGTTATTGGCCTAATGATGATGTCAATTAAATATAGCGATAAAATGTCATTATTAAATCAATTTAAAAAGCTAAAAGACATTCAATTGTATTTACAAAGTAAATATAATATCGATATCCCATATTTATCTATGGGTATGAGTGATGATTATAAAGAAGCACTTATGTGTGGCGCAACTCATATTCGTTTAGGAAGAATTTTGTTCACAGATTAATCTAAGGTATATAATTTTGTTGGAGAAAATTATGAAACACTTATTGTTTGCAGTATTTGAAAATTCAAATCTAACTCACGACATTATTCATGAATTAGCGGCTAATGGCATCAACGGCACTGTTCTTGCTTCAACATCTTTAAAGCATTTCATGGATGATCATGAAAATAATTTAGACGTTATCACTTTACGTCATATTCATAAAGTTAATTATGAAGAAAACACAACCTTCTATACATTATTAGAAGAAAATCAAATTGAATTAGCAACATCAATTATTAGAGATTTATCTTGTAAATTTACTAAAGTAAAAGGCGGAATGTTTGTTCTTCCTGTTGAAAAATACGAAGGCACATTTTAATTAATATGTTTCAATTACTTATTCTTGCTGTTGCTCTTTTAGTTGGACTTTTATCAACAAGATTGATGAAGGTTTTAAGATTGCCAAATGTTACTGGTTATCTAATATCCGGTATTCTAATTGGCCCATGTGTTCTTGGCTTATGGTTTTCCACTATCAATATGGGAAATGACCAAACATTAAAAGATATTGTCTATGATCAAAACGTTATGACATTTATCACTAATGTTGCATTAGGTTTTATAGCATTTTCAATTGGTACATCGTTTAGAAAAGAATCTCTTCAAAAAGTTGGTAAAAAAATTGTTTTAATAACAATCTTTGAAGCTCTTGGTGGCGCTATATTTGTTATCGGTGGGCTATTTATTGCAAAAATATTTATTCCAGATATACCTGTTGAAATTATTTTGACATTAGGAGCGATTGCGTGTGCCACTGCCCCTGCAGCTACACTTATGGTTATTAAACAATATAAGGCAAAAGGTCCAGTCACAAACACCTTATTACCAGTTGTTGCATTTGATGATGCCGTTGCCTTAATTGCATTTGAAGTATTGTTCTCTATTGCTAAAGCAATGGGCAGCGGAACTAGTCCAGATGTAATGTCTATTGCTGTATGGCCACTACTATCAATTTTAGCAAGTCTAATTCTTGGCTTTATTTTAGGATTACTTGTAACATTTGGATGCAAATTCTTTAAAAGTCGCGCTAATAGAATGATTATGTGCATAGTTGCTGTATTGATTGCATCTGGTGTAAGTGTTCTTCCTTGGTCAACATGGCTTCCTCGAGGAATTAACTTTTCAACTTCTGGATTATTATCATCTATGATGATAGGTGCAGTATTAGTTAATCTGCGAGATGATTCAAATAAAATCTTTGAAAGAATGGATGAATTTACTCCTCCAATCTTTATGCTTTTCTTTGTCGTTAGTGGTGCAGAACTTGATTTAACAATATTTGCATCAAATAATGCACTAACAATCGTTATTATTGCTTTAACGTATTTAGTCTTTAGAGTTATTGGTAAATGGGTTGGTTCATGGTCTAGCAGCAAAGTCACAGGAGCAGAACCTAACGTTCAAAAATATTTAGGATTTACCCTTATTCCTCAAGCAGGTGTTGCAATTGGCTTAGCTTCTAGTGCAACAAATGAATTTGTCAAAGAAGGTAATACTTTAATTGAACTCGGTCAAGTAGAGATCGGTAATCGCCTAGTTACATATGGCGGAATGATATTAGCAATTATCCTTGCATCAACATTAATTTATGAACTAATTGGGCCAGTCATAACTAAAATTGCTTTAACTAAAGCTGGCGAAATTAATAAAGAGAATAATTAATCTAGTTCTTTTCTATGTATTGCTAGATAAATTAATCTACCTAGCGGCATTAAAATATTTACTCCGTAAAGAAGTATTCCATCGATTGGTTTTGTTGCAATTCTAGAAATTGGCATTGCTGCAGAAGTTAATGATGTCATCGATGGATCTTTTGCGCCAATCAAGACAACATATAAGCATGTACATAATGAGAAAAGTAAAATACATGGCCAAATAATAAATTCTGCTCTTTTAAAGCTTTTCGCTTTAATTCCCATAACTGGATTAATAAAGGCAAATAATATTACTATTGGGACAAGAAGTGATAAATAAAATGGTAACGTAAACCAGAAACGTGAATAGTCCATATAAATAAATGACCATAAGAAGGCGCCGAATCTATTGAAAGCAAAGAACGTGAATAAACTAGCGCCGATTGTGAAGAAAACATGGCTTACTTTCATTGGCTTTTTTAGTTCTTCTTTTCCATTTATAGAAACTTTAATTAAGACGAACGCTGCTAATGCACCGATAACAATGTTTGTTAATAAGCAAACAATTAAAACTCCTGGATATGGATTATTAATTAAGAAGTTATGGTAGCTAACCGTGCCACCTAAGATAGTCATAACTAGGCCAATTAGTGAATGAACAATAAATTGCCAAGCATAAACTTTCACTAAATGTTTACGATATTCTTCTTCGCATCTAAGATAACGAGTAAAGAAGATTAAGAATGTTACAAATTCAATCGCAAAGATTAAATGAGGAATAACGGCAAAGATATATGGAAAATGCCAATTAGCTTCGTAGTTAAAAATAATTGTAATAAAGCAGTTTGTCGCAAAAAAGACAAAGAAACTGCCTAATAATAGCACTAATGCGAGAATTATAATATCGCGAACTTTTGCTTGTCTCATATTAGCTTATCTCCTCATATGTGTGATAGATTCGTTCGATATTAAATGACGAATCCTCGTGAATGGTGATTGTTAATCCGCCCATCATATCGTTAGCAGCATAAACTCTATCAGTGGCTTTCACGCCAAAGACAAGTTGAATACCATTATATGTTAGATCAAGATTATTGATGTGATCATGACCAACAAAGCAAGCTTTGGTAGAACCAAGTTCGACCATTTTTTCAAACATTTGGCTATCTTCTTTTGGGCAAGCAACCCCTTCTCTATTTTCGCCATAATTATATGTAACTTCACTGCTACCTGCTTTATATAACTCATAAGCGGTTTTATATTCCTCAAAAGGGATATGAAAGAACGCTAGTGAAGGAACGACATAGCCGTTTTTCTCGGTTGAATATTTAATCACTCTTTCATACCAATCAACTTGATCTTGATGGAAATAATCATATCCAATATAACTTCCATAACGATATCTATTTGAATCAAGAACAACTAATTGATACTTGGCCTTTCCATCTTTATTTAAATTAATGACATAGTTTGCATTTCCGAATACATCATCATCTTGCAAATCAATAAATTTACAATTCTTAAAATCGTTATTAAGCTTTGATGTTAATGTTGTAACGGAAAAATATGTTTGTTCGTCATGATTACCAAAGGTAATACCCCATGGAATATTTTTTGAATCAAAATAATTTAGAACGCTTTCCATAAGTTGATATGAGGCAAATGTAAATATATCGCCTGTAAGCATAATGAAATCAGCATTTGCTTCCTGAATGGTTAAATCTACAAACTTCAAATGATAATCTAAATCATCTGTCATGGTGAAATGAGTATCACTTATTTGTAAAATCTTAAAATCTTTTTTGTAGTCTAAATCGATGAAATATTCTTTTGCATCGTGTTTGACATTGCCTCCACTACAAGAGGCGAGACATACCGAAAGAAAAGGCAGTATGCTCATTAATAGTTTTTTTGCTTTCATAATTTAATGATAACATTAACAAAACTATTTCTCTATATTTGAATATAGATGTATGAAAAGATATACTTACTATTTAGTAGGAGGAGCATATGAAAGGATTACTTTTATTAGCAGATGGCTTTGAAGACAGTGAAGGTTTAACAACAAGAGATATTTTGACTCGTGCAGGCATCGAAGTCGTCACATCATCAATTAAGACATCTAAAGATGTTACTTCATCTTTTGGAATCCATCTATTAAGCGATATAACAATCAATGAAGTTAATCCTAGCGAATATGATTTCATTGTTCTTCCTGGTGGAGGAAAAGGCACAACGAATCTAAAAGCATCTAAAGATGTCGACCGTATTATTGATATCTTTGTTAGTCAAAATAAATTAATAGCTGCTATATGTGCTGCTCCATCATTGTTAGGTAGAAAAGGATTATTAAAGGATAAACATTATACCTGCTTTAGAGGGTGTAATGAAGGTGAAGGCATATTCACCGGTAGCGAAGTAGAAGTCGATGGAAATTTCATCACTGCTAGAAGTATGATGTATTCAATTCCTTTCGCATTAGAAATTATCAATAAACTTCTTGGAAAAGAAGTAGTTAATAATGTTCTAATCGGTTTAAAAGGACAAGTAGCAAAATAAGTGTTAAGATTTATTCTATGTCACATCCATTCAAACATTTTGTGCTAATAACAAAACATCGACATAGAGTCATTAAAAATGCGACTCATATGGGTATTTTTTGGCACGCTTTAAAACATGATTTAACTAAATATGGGTGGTTAGAATTTCATACTTCCGCTAAATACTATAAAGGTAACCATTCACCCGTTTTCGAAGAAAGACTACATAATGAATATTATTCAACTGTATGTCAACATCACACAAAAAGAAACCCACATCACTGGGAATATTGGACAGATTTCTTTGGTGGCAGAGTTTTAGTTCGTAAAATGCCGTGGAAGTATGCTTGTGAATATGTATGTGATGTTTTAAGCGCGTCATATACATATAATCCAAAACATTTCGAACCAGATACTGCATTTAAATACTTTGAAAACAAGAAAGACCACTACTATATGAATAATGGCTCTAGAAAATTTATTTCTTGGGCTTTGAAAGAATACTCATTAAATGGATGGAAAAATTTAAATAAGAAAAATACAAAAGCTAAATACAAAGAATTTAATGATAAATATCCTGATACAGAATTCTACGAATCTTCATTAAAAACAATTGATTTACCAGTATTAAAAGAAAAGAACCAATAGGTTCTTTTTTTTAGAATCCACAAACAGATTTTATTGATGTATCACCAGTAGAATATATCCTACATGCGTATTCAGGATGATCAATAAATGGATTTCTATTTCCTTGATAAACTTGAACAAGTGAATTTCTTCTAATTTCAAATTCATCGGGAGCATCTTCTAAATTCCATTTTAAGAGTGTTGATAAGAAACCCCATTTACCACCACTAGAATCTGTACCGGTAGTTAAAGATAACATTGATGAATAACATGTTGCCATATAAAGCAACGCTCTTGCGACATCACCTTTATAGATTGAATATGGTTCATAAACATTCACTCCACTATTCTTGCCTTTTTTACCGCTGGCGGTACCACTAAAATCAAGAATATTTGATGCACCGCTAACTACATTAGCAAAAGGTAAATTACTACGTGTATTATTGTTTTTTCTATCAGACGCCCTAAGATGATGAAGATCGCTATAAGCTGGCTGGCCCGAACTAGGAAAACCATTTGATTTAGCCCAAATATGTTCTTTATCCCAAGATTGATCGGCTTCAACAATGCCAAATTTAGATTCTGATGTATGATAATGATTCCAAAGTTGTTGTTTAGAATCGACATCATTTTGAGTGTAATAAAGCAAGATTACATAGGGATTAGAATCGCTTGTAGACGGAGACCTTTCCCAATCTCTATCAGTGATTTTCATATAATCTTCTAAATTATCATAATTTAGTTTTGTGTGCTTTGATATTAACTTATTTAATGCACTCATTAAACTAGATCCGCTAAGTGAATCTGAAATACCACTATAATATGGAGCAGGATTATATCCATTTTTGACAATATCTTCAATTTGTTGATTAGTTGATTCATAACTTGTTGTAGATGGACTAGTATTACTAGATGAAGAATGTGAATCATTTGTAGTAGATGAACTTATTGAAGTAGATGATTCGCTTTCGCTTATAGATGAACTAGGCGAACTACCATTACAGGCTGAAAGTAAACTCATAGCAATTAATGGAAGAATAAATATTTGTTTTTTCATTATTTGATGTCCTTTTTATTAAAAATAATAATTCCTAAACTTGAGAAGGTAACGATTAAAACGATGTTATTTATTAAATTACAAACAAAATCGTCTTGATTAATCATAATACGAGGAGTTGAACCATCGCTTGATAGCGTAGATTGCATACTAGTGGATGAAATTATGTTGAATGGATTAATGATTCTATTAATTGTCATTAAACTATTAGGAACGCCAAAACCACCTAAATTCAACATATTTAAAATAATTGAGATCACACCAAATAAAATTAATGGAACAATTGCAAGTGGTATGCAAGGCCCACTACTTCTAATTGTAGATGAGATAAATACTGAATAGGTTGAAATCATTAAATATCCGGTAATTGTTAAAACAATTAACTTAACAATAGTGTTAGAATCAATAAAGTCATTTAATGTTACTTCATTAATAGTTGGATAAAAACCGTTAATTATTGTTGATATAGCAACACATAATCCAACATATATAGCGATTAAAAATAATGTGAATACTGCTCCACCGATAAGAAGAGAGAAATAAACTTTAGTTTTTGAATTACCAACAATAACTTGATTACGGATAATTCCTTGATTAAATAACAATGTTGTAAAAATAACTAAGTTAATCGGAATAGCAATACCGAAGTTTTGGCTAGGAGAAATAGATGAAATAAACATGTATGCTCCTGAACCCATAATACTTTTACTAATGTATGAGTAAAGTAATGACATTAATACCGATAGGATAACGCCAATAATCATCGTGATTCGAAAGGTTGAATCGCGGAATAACTTATAAAAGAAGCTATTTAAAAGTGATGTCATATTACTTTTCCTCCTTTATAAGTGATAGATAATATTCTTCAACACTTTCATCTTTTGATTCAAGTGATTTAATATCTACATTTGCTTTAGCAAGAATATTAACTAAGTCAACAATTTTAACATTATCAAATATCTTAAAACTCATAGGTGAAGTTTGTTTAAAATCGGTTATCTTTGAATTCTTTAATGCTTCTAATGCTTTAGTAACGTCATCTACACTAATTTCAATACCTTTTCGACATTTATCATGAAGTTCTTCTACTGTAATTGTTTTAAGTATTTTACCGTGAGAGATAATTCCATAATGAGTGGATATCTTTTCGAGTTCAGAAAGAATATGTGATGAAATTAAAATTGTGATGCCGTTCTTGTTAAGATTAATTAATAATTCACGAAGTTCAGCTATGCCTTCTGGATCAAGGCCGTTCATCGGTTCATCAAGAAGTAGTAATTTAGGTTCATTTAATAACGCTAAAGCGATGCCCAATCTTTGCTTCATACCAAGCGAATAATTTTTTACTTTCTTATTATCCACATCAGTTAATCCAACATTTTTCAAAATTTTATCGAAATCAGGCATCTTTTTAATGCCTAAATATAAGCAAGCAAAATGAAGATTCTGCTCAGCATTCATTGTTGGAATTAAACTTGTACTTTCCACAATTGCAGATGTTTTTCTTCTTTCACCATAAATCTTATTAGATTTATTGCTCACTCCAAAAATGAAGTATTCTCCTTCATTAGGTTCAGCAAGACCGCTGATAATTCTCATTAATGTTGTCTTGCCAGCACCATTTTCACCAACAAAGCCAAATATACTTCCTTTTGGAACTATTAAATTGACTTTATTTAAGACATTATGTCCATGATAGGATTTAACTAAATCTTTTATTTCTATCGCATTCATTTTCTTTATCCGAATAAAATAGCAATTAACGCCATAAGTTCTCTATTAGAAACAAAACCGTCAATCTCATATAAATATGGGCCACAATATTGTTTAATTCTATTACCATCAATCTCGGCAATATATGGTCCACAATAACGT
>CAVIPD010000043.1:0-29116 GCA_963644775.1 bacterium
ATGTTACTGTTTGGTCTAGATTTGAAAAAGAAATTATCTCTTTAACTTCTAATAGAACTCACAAAAATCTTCCTAATGTTAAATTATCTATAAATCTAAAATTTACCTCTTCTTTAGAAGTAGCGATTAAAGATATGGATATTGTTGTTTTTGCTGTTCCTTCGCCTTATGTAAGAGAAACAGCAAAAATCGCTAAACAATATCTAAACAATAAACAAATTATTGTTGATGTAGCTAAAGGAATTGAAGAAGGAACACTTTTAACATTAAGCGAAGTCATTAAAGATGAAATCGGAAAAGAATTTAATGTTGTTGCTTTAAGTGGTCCGACTCATGCAGAAGAAGTTTCTATTGGACTTCCTAGCTTAATTGTTGCAGCATGCGAAAATGTTGAAATCGCTAAAATAGTTCAACGCGAATTATTACTTCCATATTTTAGAGTATATGTGAATTATGACATTAAAGGTGTTGAACTTTCTGGGGCATTAAAAAATATCATTGCTTTAGCAGGTGGTATTAGCGATGGCATGGGCTATGGTGATAATGCTAAAGCCGCAATTATTACTCGTGGTTTATCAGAAATTACTCGTTTAGGTAGAAAGATGGGTTGCAGCGATTTAGCTTTCTTTGGTTTAACAGGTATTGGTGATATTGTTGTTACTGCAACAAGCCATCATTCAAGAAACCACAATGCTGGTGTTTTGTTAGGGCAAGGTTTTACTCTTGAGCAAACATTAGAAAAAGTTGGTATGGTTGTTGAAGGTATCAATTGTTTAAAAGCCGCAAAAGAATTATCTATTAGATATGAGGTAGAAATGCCAATTGTAAATGCGGTATATTCGATTATTTTTGAAGGTGTTAAACCTATTGATGCTGTTAATTCACTTTTTGCCCGTGATTTAACTATTGAATAAAACTCAACATAGCAGTATGCTATAAAACATTAAATTGGAGATAAATTATGTCAAGAGCAGATGAAATTTTTGTAAATAATATAAAGGACATTCTTCAGAATGGCTTTTCAGATAAAGATTTAACGGTTCGTCCACATTGGGAAGATGGTACACCGGCTCATACGATTAAGAAATTCGCAATTGTTAATCGCTATAACTTACAAGAAGAATTACCTATTTTAACAATTAGAAGAACAGCGTTCAAATCATGCTTAGATGAACTTCTTTGGATTTGGCAAAAAAAATCAAATAACATTCACGATTTAAAATCACATATTTGGGATTCATGGGCAGATGAAAATGGTTCAATTGGAAAAGCATATGGTTATCAACTTGCAAAAAAATCAATTTATAAAGAAGGCGAATTTGATCAAGTTGATCGTGTTTTGTATGATTTAAAACATAATCCTCAATCTCGTCGAATCATGACTAATATTTATAATTTTGATGATCTTCATGAAATGAATTTATATCCATGTGCTTATTCAATGACATTTAATGTCACAGGTGACACATTAAACGGTATATTAAATCAACGTAGTAACGATATGCTCACTGCGAATAATTGGAATGTTTTACAATATTCATTACTTCTTATTATGTTCGCTCAAGTATCAGGCTTAAAAGCTGGCACACTTGTTCATGTTATTGCAGATGCTCATATTTATGATAGACATATTGATATTGTTAAAGAAGTTATCGCAAAACCTCAGCACAAAGCTCCAAAATTAATTGTTAATCCAAATGTTAAAAACTTCTATGATTTTAAAGTCGAAGATTTTGAACTTGTAGATTATGAATATGAAAAATTAGATAAGAAGATTCCGGTGGCTATTTAAAAATGATTATTTCGATTCTTAATTGTGATAAAGAATATGGTATTGGTAGAAAAAACGGATTGTTATTCTCACTTCCTTTAGATATGAAATTTTTTAGAGAAACCACTAAAGGGCACGTTGTAGCTATGGGAGAAAACACATTACTTTCCTTTCCTAATAGTAAACCATTAAAAAATAGAACTAATATTGTTTTATCTCAAGATGCATCACATAACTATGAAGGCGTGATTAATGTTCATACATTTGATGATTTTTTAAAGAAGATCAAAGAACTTTCACTTACTGATGATGTATTTATCATTGGTGGCGCCTCGATTTATCGTCAAACACTACCTTACGTGGATAAAGTCCTATTAACTAAAGTTAACGCTGTTGGTGGGGCTGAAGTGTTCTTTGTCAATATAGATGAAGATCCATCATTTGAATGTATTGATGAAGGTATTCCATTAAAAGACGGCGATATTGAAATTCGCTTTACCACATATATAAATAAAAATAAGAAAAATATTTAGAAATATTAAAAAGACTAACGTTTGTCGCGTTAGTCTTATTTTTATAATGCCTTTTTAATTTCACTTGCGAGTTGAGGAAGTGATAATTCACTGGCTTTTGGATTTTCCTTCATTGTGATTTGCACGCCTTCATTCGCGACATATCTAGGAATAACATGGACATGAAAGTGAATAATACTCTGTCCGGCCTCTTTATTAATATTTGAAAGGATATTTACACCCTTTGCTCCTAAAACCATCATTTGGGCCTGCCCAATTCTTTGAGCAACATCCATGACTTTATGCATAATATCTTTTGGAGTGTCTAAGAAGTTATCATAATGCTCTTTTGAAATTACTAATGTATGTCCAATAGTAGTTTGAGATATATCTAAAAATGCGAGTACATCATTATCTTCGTAAACTTTGCTTGAAGGTATTTCTCCGTTAATAATTTTGCAAAATAAACAATCTGTCTTTTTCATAATTTTCCTTTGAAAAAGAGAGTAGCATAGCCACTCTCCTTTTAGTTATTAATCTTCAAATAATTCAGGATATTTTTCCTTGAAGTAATCGTAGATAGCAGAATCATGATATTCAAGTGAATACTTTTCAATGAAGTATGAGTAAGCATTTGAGATATATGAATCTTTTGTACCAAGTGTTGAAGCAATATTCTTTGCAACTGTTTCTGTAAAGAGTGCACCTTCATCTGGTCTATTTGTGACATAACCTTCATCACCATCAATATCAAGTTTTGAAGTAGCAACAGCTTCGACAACTTCGACAATGTAGTAACTACCTTCATTATAAATGATGTAGTTTGATTCATCGCCAGTTTCACTGACAGCTGGTGTTAAGTAGTAGTGGCCTTTAACATATCTAACATAATCTGTTTGACTATATTCATATGTGTCTGGATCAACAGAGTCAATTTCACGTGAAACCGAGATGTTGAATAAACGATTTCTGATATCATCTGGTAAATCGCTTAAGCCGCCGTTTTTAACATACCAACCATCGGTTGTGTAGTCTGATAATGCTAATTCAGCAAGTTTAATTTTTAAACCTTCTTGAATTGTGTGTGAGAAACTTCCTGTGAATTCGCTAATAGCTGCTTGAGCTTCTTCGCTAGCGTAACGCTCAGAAATATTTGCTTCAGCAAGTTTATATTTCTTCATCATTTGGCCGTATTGAGTTGCCTCATACCAACCACCTGTAGCTTTAACTAAGCCTGCATTTTCAAGAAGTGTTTCTTCTTCGGCTGTTAGTGGTATAACAGTTCCGTCTTCATTTAAGCCATGGAATCCTCTCCATGCATTTGCAACCATTTCGAAGTCGACCACGCCATTAGCGATATATGCTTTTGCATACTCTTTTAGAAGTGTGCCTGGTAAGTCTTTGTATTTCTCATCACGTGTGAGTTTAATAACATTAACTTTACGTCCGTATGCACGACCTAATGTTGTGTAGTTATTTCTTAATAAATATTCTTCGACTAATTTATCCTTATAAATTGATGGAATTAGTTTTCTTTCGATATAGTCATCATAACGACCATCTGATAAGTGAATGAATGATGAAACATCTTCCTTCTTAAGCGATGGTGTTAAGTAACCACTAAACCAATCTGTTTGCTCAATATCAATATTATAGAGTTCTGAGTAATGAGCGTAGGCAAGTCTTTCCTCAAAGAATTTGCCTGTGTCATCGTTGTATGATTTGGAAATGATTTCGTTATAGAAAGATTCATGAATCTTTTCAACAATTGAATCATAGAAATCATTAACTCTTTGAGCTTGAATTAAATCGACTGTTGATGAGAATTTCTTTGCAAGATATTCATCTTCTGTAATTTCGCTGTCACCGTCTTGAATTTTATTATCGTGAACGAAGATTCCTTTATGTTTTGCGACATAATCTTTTAATTTGGCTGGATCACCGGATTCAACAGTTTCTTTGAGTTCAGCAAATTTACCAAATTGATCTTCTGCAACAATTTTGATGAAGTTATTCAAGACATCATCTTTCTTATTTGATGAGGCTGCATCATAGATGATACCCATGATATTTTCATATACATCAACTTTTGAACCATCAGCATTATTAACGACAATTGGTGATTCATAGTTTTTTGGAAGAGCTTGAACTGAATCACAACCTGCAAGGAGAATACCTGCAGAGAGCGCTAATAAGATAGCAGCAGTTTTCTTACCTGTTCTTGTTGTCATAACATTGTCCTCCATCTTCCCAATCGGCACCTGTGTGTGTCTTAAATCCGATTGCACATGCTTCAGGAATCATTTTGTCTCTTTCGACATTTTGAACCTTTAAGCTTTCAATGTAACTATTCCATGTCTTTTCCCATGAAATGTTGTCATCGAATTCTTGTTTGACTTCTGCATTTTCAATCCATGTGAGAAGTGTTGATTCAAGTTTCTTATCATTGAAAGAGATTTTTTCTTCTTCTAAGTATTTAGCAAAGATTAGTTTGTTAAGATCTGAATCAAAGCCTTTAACTTTTGATTCGACTGATTCAGCACGAGTCTTGTATTCTTTAGTTTCTTGATTAAAGAAGTTAACGTATGTTTGTTTTAATGTACCATCCTCATAGTGAGGGAAGTCTTTTCCGGATTGTCCTGGATAGTAAGTGGTGTAGTATTCAGATAATGAGACATTATTTACCGTGTCAACAAGAGGTGTTCTTTCGACAACAATAAAGTGAATACCTTGATAATCACTTGTTCCAGCACGTGTAACGAGAACTGGTAAACCATCACTTGTTCTTAAGATGTTTCCAAGTCCGTCACCGCATGAAGATGCAAAGTTAAATCCTGGAAGTGATGCAAATGCTGATGCATCTTGTCCATCTACACCTGTTGGAGTAATAACTGCAACAGCGTGTTTATTTAAGTATTTATTGAAGTAGACATTACGCGGGAAGAAGTTTGCGTTGCCATCATTGACATCACGATTCTTATCATCTTTTGTTAAGTCATTAACTTCGTTAAGTTTTAAGAAGACACCGTAAGGAATTGTGGCGATTGAATCTGATAATGCTTCTTCGGTAGCATTTTTATATGCTGTCTTAATTTCTGGACTAATACCGATATTTGAATTTCCAGCTGCACCCTTTGTAGCTTCATTATAGATATTTTCATAAGCATAAATACCTAATTTAAATTCATTAACAAAGCTTGTGTCTTTGTCCATGATGCCTAAATCACCGAAACTTGATGCGGAAGAATCGTCTGAATATTCTTGAGCGATTTTGCCAAATGATTTTGCACCAGCAGCAAGTGAACTTGCAACGTCGTATAGGTGAATAGCGTTACTCGAATCGATTGTACCATTCCAATAGTTTGTTGATGATGTATCAACGATTTTAACTAAGATATGGCGGACATGATATGGGAGTTTACTATATAAATAACCTTCATATTCGTCTGGATTTTCTACAGTTGGTTTTGAATCACGAAGATATTCAGTGTTGTTATCATAGAATTGATCATTAAATTCTTCTAATTCTCTTTCATAGATGAAGTGTTCTAATAATTCATCTTCGTCATCACAACTATAACTTTGAAGAAGTGCGTTCCATTCATCATCATAGCTTGTAGAGTTTGTGTCTGCGTTTTCTTGTGCTTTCGACTTAACACCTTCGACATCATTTTTTGAGTTTTTCAATATTTCTGAGTATTTACTATAACCAGCATTTTCTTTCGTGAAATAATTACGAACGATTGTTTTGTAAACACTATCAAACATTGTAGATACTTTGCTGGAGTCTTCGTAATAGCTTCCGAATAAATCCTCGGCAGTATAATTGAATACTTCTCCGGCAGAGTTCTTATAGGTTAAGATTGAACCTTCTGGCGAATACTTTACTTCGTTACAACCTGCAAGCATTGTGCAAGCCATAGCGGAGAAAGCAATACCAAGAGTTAATTTTGATTTTTTCATATTTAACCTCATTTGCCTCCTTTTTCAAACATAGCGAGAGTATTTTACAACTTCTCTTGTATTAATACAATAATGATTTTAGAGTTTGAAAATAGATATATCTATTAAATGAATGAAATATGACTTAAAGAAAATATAATTCAAAGACTAAGTCTTTGCATAAAAAATTATCGTTTTAATTGCACGAGTATTTTCTTTCAAGTAGAATAAATTACAATTTAATGGGGACATAAATATGGCAGTGTTGGAAATTAAAGATCTTTATGTTAGTGTCAAAGACAAAGAAATTTTAAAAGGTTTATCCCTAAAAATGGATTCGTTAGAAACAATTGCATTATTAGGCCCAAACGGAAATGGTAAATCTACATTACTTCAAACCATCATGGGAAATCCAAATTATACGATTACTTCTGGAAAAATCCTTTATGATGGCAAAGATATAACAAAATTAGAAGTTGATGAACGTTCAAAATTAGGTATTTTCTTAGGAATGCAATATCCAAGTGAAGTTCCAGGTGTTAATAATTCTGATTTTTTAAAGGCAAGTTTGAATGCTCATAAAGAAAAACCAGTTTCACTATTTGAATTCTATAAACTTTTAAATAATGCATATGAAAGAACGAATATTCCTTTTGAGATGGCTAATCGTAATCTCAATGAAGGATTTTCTGGTGGTGAAAAAAAGAAAAACGAGATTCTTCAAATGCTTATTTTAAATCCATCACTAGTTATGCTTGATGAAATTGATTCAGGTCTTGATGTAGATGCAGTTCAAGTTGTTGCAAAAATCATTCAAGAGGAACAAAAAAATAGAGGTTTTTTAGTTGTCTCTCACTACGCTAGACTTTATGATCTAATTAATGTTGATAGAGCAATTATATTAGTTAACGGAAAAATTGTTGCTGACGGCGGTAAAGAATTAATCAAAAAAATTGACTCAGAAGGTTATGAATGGTTGAAGAAATCTTTGGGTATTGAATTCTCAAAAGATGAGAGTATGAATCAAGTTTCAATTGGCACATGTGCAACTAAAGAAATTTTGAAGGCGAAAAAGTAATGAAAAATATCAAAATTTCAAATGAAAATAAGACATTAGAATTGACCGATTTTAATGATTTAAATATCGAAGTATTTGATAATGGAATTTTGACATTAAAATTACTTAATTTGTCTGATACAAAAAACTTGAAAATCACTGCAAAAATTAAACAAAATTCTCAATTAATCGTATATTTTGCAGACTTTTCAAAGAGTGATATTACTCTTAAAACAAGCGTTAGTTTATTAGAAGAAAACGCGTCATGTGAGTGGCATTTAGCAACGCTTTCTTCTCTGAATGCAAAAAAAGAATTTGATGTCTCATTTTTTCACGAGGTTGGAAACACATCTGCATTGATGGATAATTATGGTGTTTCTCGTGATAAATCTAAGATTATTTTTTCTGGCGTAAATCATATCAAAAATGGTGCAAAAAAGTCAGTTACAAATCAGATTGCTAAAATCATTACTTTTGATAAGGATTCAATCGGTGTTGCTTCACCTATTTTACGTATTGATGAAAATGATGTTGCGGCAAGTCATTCAGCAATCGTTGGACAATTAAATTCTGATCATATGTTTTATTTAATGTCACGCGGATTAAATAAAAATGAAGCACGTGAACTTATTACAAAAGGATATTTGCAACCAATTAGCAAACAATTCTCAAATGAAAATAAAGAAAAAATTGAAAATGCAATCAAGGAGGCTCTATAAATGTTGGATCCTTATAAATTAAGAAAAGATTTTCAAATGTTTAGAAATAAAACTCAAATGCAAGGGCATGATCTAGTCTTTTTGGATAATGCTTCTACAACATTTAAACCTGATTGTGTTGTTAATGCAGTTAATCAGTATCTTTTAAATGAAACTTCTAACGCACATCGCGGTGATTATGATCTTTGTTATAACATAGATGTCAATGTTGAAGAAGCTAGAAAGAGCATTGCTAAGTTTATTGGCGCTAATGATAATGAAATTGTTTTTTCTAGTGGTACTTCTATGTCTATTAATCTTATAGCATATGGCTATGCTGGAAAATATTTAACCGATAAAGATGAAATTCTTATTACTCAAGCCGAACATGCTTCTAATGTTCTTCCTTGGTTTAAAGTTCACGAATTGACAGGTTGCAAAATTGATTATATTCCTCTTGATAAGGATGGTAGATTAACTCCTGAAAGTGTTGAAAAAGCAATCACCAAAAACACAAAGATTATTGCTGTTGCACAAGTTACTAATGTTTTAGGATTTGTTATCGACGTTAAAGAAATTTGTAAAATTGCTCATAAGTATGGAGTCATTGTTGTTTGCGATGGTGCTCAATCAGTACCGCATATGAAAGTTGATGTTAAAGATTTAGATGTTGATTTCCTTAGTTTCTCAGGGCATAAAGTTTGTGGTCCAACAGGTATTGGTGTTTTATATGGAAAATATGAACTTCTTGAAAAGATGGATCCGTTAATGTCTGGTGGAGGAATGAATGCTAAGTTTGATATGTGTGGTGATGTTAAATATCTTAATCCTCCATCAAAATTTGAAGCAGGAACAATGAATATCGAAGGTATTTATGGTTTGAAAGCTGCTGTTGAATACGTTGATAAAATCGGTAGAGATAATATCGAAGAATATGAATCATATTTAAGAAAATATATGATTGAGAAAATGCATGAAGTTCCTGGAATCATTATATATAATGAACACGCTGATGCAGGAATTATTACATTTAATGTTAAAGGCGTGTTTGCCCAGGATTTAGCCACATACTTAAATAGTAGAGGTATCGCTGTAAGAAGCGGTCAACATTGCGCGAAAATTTTAATTACATTTTTGCATGAAGTTGCTACATGTCGTGCCTCAATTTATTTTTATACAACAAAAGAAGATGTTGATGCATTTGTTGATGCATTAAAGAAAGGTGGTGACTATCTCGATGCCTATTTCGCTTAGTCCTCAAATGATGAGGCAAATTATTATGGATCATTATGAGAATCCTCAATTTAAGAAAACTCCAAATAATATCTCAAAATATAAAACAATTAATATGAATTCTACTAATTGCATCGATGATATTACTATCTATGTTTTAGAAGAAAACGATGTTGTGAAGGAATGCTATTTTGATGGTGTTGCTTGCACAATTTCGACTGCTTCAACAGATATTATGTGTGGTTTAGTTATTGGTAAAGCCTATAAAGATGCATTAAATATTATCGAACAATATAAGCATATGATTCATGAAGAACCTTATGATGAATCAGTTCTTGATGAAGCTATTGTTTTTATGAATACATCTAAACAAGCAGCACGAATTAAATGTGCCACAATAGGATGGGATGGCTTAGAAGAAATCATTTGCCATAATCACAAACATTAATTATGAAAAAAGATATAGTTAACGAAGAATATAAATATGGTTTTAAAGACAATGATGTCTCTATTTTTAATACGGGCAAAGGTTTAACCGAAGATATTGTTCGTGAAATTTCAAAATTAAAAAACGAACCTGAATGGATGCTTGAATTTAGGTTAAAAGCTTATAAAGCTTTCAAAGAACTTCCTATGCCATCATTCGGTCCCGATTTATCATTTTTAGATTTTGATTCTTATACATATTTTATTAGACCAAGTCAAAAAGTTGAAAAAGATTGGAATAAGGTTCCTGAAACTATTAAAAACACATTTCAAAAGCTTGGTATTCCAGAAGCAGAACAAAAATATCTTTCTGGTGTTACTACTCAATATGAAAGCGAAGCAGTTTATCATAACATGCTGAAAGAAGTAGAAGATAAAGGTGTTATTTTCTTATCAACCGATCAAGCATTAAAAGTATGCCCTGATATTGTTAAGAAATACTTCAATACTGTTGTTCCTTATAAAGACAATAAATTTGCTGCATTAAATGGCGCAGTTTGGTCTGGTGGATCATTTATTTATGTTCCTAAAGGCGTTGTATTAGACAAACCGCTTCAAAGTTATTTCAGAATCAATAATGAAAAGAGTGGTCAATTTGAAAGAACATTAATTATTGTTGATGAAGGCGCAAGTGTGCATTACGTTGAAGGTTGTACTGCTCCTATATATAGTAAAGATTCACTACATGCGGCAGTTGTGGAAATTGTTGTTTTAAAAGATGCTAAATGTCGTTATTCAACAGTTCAAAACTGGTCAACAAATATTGTTAACTTAGTCACTAAACGTGCATTAGTTAAAGAAAATGGCCAAATGGATTGGATTGATGGAAACATAGGTAGCCAAACAAATATGAAATACCCAGCGTGCATTTTAGCTGGTGAAGGTGCTCGTGGAAATTGTATTTCCATCGCAGTTGCTGGTAAAGGACAGTATCAAGATGCTGGTGCAAGAATGATTCACCTTGCTAAAAATACATCATCAACAATCATTTCAAAATCAATTGTTAAAAATGGTGGTGTTGCAAATTATCGTGGCACTGTTAGACATGTTAAAAATGCCACAAATTGTAAGAGTCATATTGAATGTGACACACTCATTTTGGATGATATTTCAAAAAGTGACACAATTCCAACAAATATGGTTATGAATAATACATCATTTATTGAACATGAGGCTACAGTTAGTAAGATCAATGAAGATCAACTTTTCTATTTAATGTCTCGAGGTATTTCTAGAAAAGACGCTACACAAATGATTATTATGGGATTTATTGAACCATTCTCAAAAGAATTGCCAATGGAATATGCGGTTGAACTTAATCAATTAATCAAAATGGATATGGATGGAAGCATCGGATAATGAAAGCATATGATGTTATAGTTGTTGGTGGCGGACATGCGGGCGTTGAAGCTTGTGCAGCAAGCGCTCATATGGGTCTTTCAACATTACTTATTACCTTGAATAAAAAGATGATTTCTAATATGCCTTGTAATCCATCGATAGGTGGGTCTGCTAAAGGCATTGTTGTTCGTGAAATCGATGCTCTTGGTGGAATGATGGGAATCGCAGCTGATCATGAGTATTTACAAATGAAGATGCTTAATACCGGAAAAGGTCCTGGAGTTCAATGCTTAAGAGCTCAAGAAGATAAATTCCATTATCCGAATTATATGCAGGAATTGCTGGGAAAAATTAAGAATTTATCAATTATTGAAGGGCATGTAGTTGATTTATTACATAACGGAAATACCATTACAGGAGTAGTCTTAGATAATGGTGAAAACATATCCTCAAAAGCCGTTATTATTTCAACCGGAACATATATGGAAGGTGCCATACTTAGAGGGCACAAAATAACTCCCGGTGGACCTGATGGGGAAAAACCATCAATTGGCTTATCAAAAGCATTACAAAAATTAGGAATTGATATTATTAGATTCAAAACAGGAACACCTCCTAGAATTAAAAAATCTTCAATTGATTTTTCTAATGCTTCTATTCAACCAGGAATGGAAGGAAAACTCGCTTTTTCCTATGAAACAAATTCATTTTTGCCACTAAAAGATCAACTTCCATGTTGGCTAATTTATTCAAATGAAAAAACGCATGACATTATTCGTTCTAATCTAGATAAAACTGCAACATATAATGGACTTCAAACTGGTGTGGGGCCTAGATATTGCCCATCAATTGAAAGTAAGGTTATGACATTTAAAGATAAGACACGTCATCAACTTTTTCTCGAACCTGAGTTTAAAGATGGGGAATCTATTTATCTACAAGGTTTTTCAACTGCAATGCAAGAAGATATTCAAGAGCAAATGGTTCATTCACTTCAAGGGATGGAGCATGCTGAATTTTTGAAATATGCATACGCTATTGAATATGATGCACTTGTACCAACTCAATTTGATTTAACACTTCGAGTTAAAAACTTTAAAGGTTTATATGGTGCAGGACAAATATGCGGAACATCTGGTTATGAAGAAGCTGCGGGATTAGGATTAATTGCTGGTATTAACGCTGCGCTTTATATTCAAGGAAAAAAACCATTTATTCTTAAAAGAAATGAATCATATATTGGCGTTATGATTGATGACATTGTTACCAAAGGCACAAATGAACCATATAGATTATTATCTTCTAGAGCAGAATATCGACTTCTTCTTAGACATGATAATGCTGATTTAAGATTAACTCCTTATGGATATAAACTTGGCCTTATTAGTGAGGAACGATATCGAAAATTTACTAAGAAAAACGAGAATGTTTTAAAGGCAAGAGAAATACTCTCATCAATCCATCTTGGATCAAGTAAAAAGGTTACTGATTATTTAATTTCACATAATCTTGAACCTCTAAATGCTGGCGTTAGTGGTCTTGAACTGTTAAAGCGTCCAAATGTTCATTACGAACATCTACTTGAATTAGTGCCTGAACTAAAAGAAATTGAACTTGATTATATTGGTATTAATCAACTTGAAATTGGTATCAAATATGAAGGCTATATTAAACGCGAACAAGAAGAAGCAAAATCATTCTCTCAATTTGAAGATTATAAGTTACCTGATGACATTGATTATCTTCATATGCATGGACTTGCACTAGAAGCTAGACAAAAATTAGATAAAATTCGTCCTTTGACAATTGGACAAGCTGGTCGTATTTCTGGTGTCAATCCTAGTGATATATCTATCCTTATATTACAATTAAAAAAAGGGCAAAAATGAATATAGAAATTTTGAAAAATTATATCAATATTCCTACCGATTCATCATTAGATGATAAAGCTGGAAAACTTTCATTATTTATGAAATTATTAAAAGAGTGGAATGAGAAATTTAATTTGACTGCTATTTGTGATGATGAAGAGATATATGAAAAACATTTTATTGATTCGTTAACTCTTAATAATTTTGTCTCATTAGAAAACAAAAAACTTTGCGATATTGGTACAGGAGCAGGATTTCCTGGAATTCCTTTAGCAATCTTTAACCCATCACTAAATGTTACATTAGTTGAAAGTATTGGTAAAAAAGTGTCATTTCTTGAAGAAGTAAAAAAACGTTTAAATTTAGACAATGTCACCGTTATTAAATCAAGAGCAGAAGAAATAAAATCAAAAGAACAATTTGATTACATAACTGCTCGAGCAGTAACTGAATTAAATGTTCTTCTCGAATTGTCAATTCCATTGCTCAAAGTAAATGGTTCATTAATTGCTTATAAATTGTTTGAAGTTGAAGATGAAATCAAACGTGCCTCACATGCGTTAAAAGTATTGGATGCAAAAGTAGTTTCAAATAATAAATATGAATTACCTATAACACATGCAAAACGGAGTTTACTTGTAATAACAAAAAACTCAAAAACAAAAAGTAAATATCCTCGTCTATTTGCTGAAATTTCTAAATCACCATTATAATTGTGATATAATCAATTTAGTTTCAGGGCAAGGTGAAATTCCTTACCGGCGGTAAACCCCGCGTGCCGAAAGGCTGATCTAGTGAAATTCTAGAGGCGACAGTAAAGTCTGGATGAAAGAAACAAGCTATTTTGTTTGATGCGCCCTGAAGAAAGGGCGTTTTTTAATGGATATTGCTAAAGCAATTATATTAGGAATAATGATTGTCGGTTGGTTTATAGCTTTTATCAAAGTATTTTATGATACGAAAAGAAAAGTTGAATATAGTAACGTTACAAGACTACTAGTTCGTGTTGCTATTTTTGGAGCAATATCAGCTATTTTATATTGCGTTCCAATACTAAAATTTCCTATCCCATTTTTCCCATCATTTTTAGAATTTCATTTCGACGAAATTCCTGCCATTATTGCAGGATTTGCTTATGGCCCATTATCTGCAATTGGCGTTTTGCTTGTTAAAACAATTGTAAAACTTCCATTTACAACTACACTAAGTGTTGGTGAATTCTCAGACTTGTTATTCTCATTAGCATTTATTCTTCCTGCAAGCATAGTTTATAAATATCGTCGTAATTTCAAAGGTGCATTATTGGGTTTAGGAATTGGACTTATTTTTCAATTAGTGATTTCATTACTCGGAAATATATATGTTATGGTGCCGTTTTATATGTTTATGTTTAATATGTCCTCTGAACAACTTATTTCAATTTGTCAAATTGCTAATCCTGCAATTAAGGATGTTGGTTGGTCGTATGGTCTATTCGCAGTCCTGCCATTTAATTTGATAAAAGATTTTGTCGTAATAATAGTCACAATTCTTGTATATAAATCAACTCATAGATTTATTGATAAATTACAAGGATAATAAAAACCGCCCTTTCGAGCGGTTAATAGATTTCAGAATAATTATTCAACTTCGATTGCACCGAATGGACATTCAAAGCCTAATTCTCCTTCGACTTCAGAAACAACTGCTTTTGCGCGTCCATCATCATCGAATTCGAAGACATCTGGTCTTGAACCGACACACAAGCCGCATGAACCACATGCATCTGCATTAACTTTTACTTTTGGCATAACCATTCCTCCAATGAAAATATTATAAATAAGTGACTAAAACGTTTCAATATCTACTTAATTTTCTTAAATAATTAGATGCTTTGTATTATTATATAAAATATATAATTCGTATGGCAGAGACTAGAGTAGAAAAATATAAAGCATATCGAGAAGAAATCCAAAATTCTTATATGGATTCTGATATGACTACAAAGAAGAAAACTTCCGACCGCGTCGAGAAAATGCTCGAAGAACAAGAAGGTGTTTCTTCTAATCATGAATCATTATCAATTGATAAAATGATTGATGCTTACGAGATATACGATAAAGGCGTTGAAAATGAAAAATCACCTTTATTAAAAAAAGGTAAAATTAGAAGAATTTATGTTGTTGTTGCAACTATTGTGTGTTTAATCTTAATAACATTAACTCTAATATTTGCAATTCAAACATTTGGAGGAAAATAAATGAAAAAAGTTGTCGTCGCGATTGATGGACCAGCTGCTGCTGGAAAATCTACAGTTTCAAAAGCTGTTGCCAAAATTCTTGGCTATACCTACATCGATACTGGCGCTATGTATCGTGCTTTTACTAGTTACGTTTTAGATAAAGGTATTGATCCAAAAAATGAAGCAGAATGTGTTAAATTAATTCCTGAAGTTAGTATTACTTTATATCCCGATGGAAAAGTTGTTTGTTCAGGAAAAGATGTTACACGTGTTATTCGTGAGCCACTCGTTAGTGGAAATGTTAGCTACATTGCTTCTTATAAAGACATACGTCTTGCATTAGTTGATTTACAAAGAAAAATGGCCGGTGAACAATCGGTTGTTATGGATGGTAGAGATATTGGCACATATGTTTTACCAAATGCTGATGTCAAAATTTTCATGGTTGCTTCTGTTAAAGAAAGAGCAGATCGCCGTTACAAAGAAAATATGGAAAAAGGCATTGCTTGCTCATATGAAGATATTGTCGCGGATGTTGAAAAACGTGATCGTATTGATTCTTCAAGAGCATTCGCACCTCTTAAACCAGCTGAAGATTCAATTAAACTTGATACATCCAATATTAATATTGAAGAATCAATTGCAGCGGTTTTAAAAATCATTAAGGACAAAGTTGGAGAATAATAAAGATGGCTTTACCAGTTGTCGCATTAATTGGTAGTCCTAACGTTGGAAAATCCACGATTTTTAATCGTATCATTGGTAGAAGAAGATCAATCATTGATAATCAACCAGGAGTTACTCGCGATAGACTTTATGAAACAACATCATGGCTTGGGAAAGAATTTCGCTTAATTGATACAGGCGGTATTGAAGCCGCAAATAGACCTTTTCAAGAGCAAATAAGAATTCAAGCACAACTCGCTATTGATGAGGCTGATGTTATTGTATTTTTATGTGATTCTCGTAGAGGCGTCACAAATGACGATAGATTAATTGCTAAGATGCTTTATAAGAGCAAAAAGCCAATTATTCTTGCAGTCAATAAAATCGATAATAATGATATGACTGCTAATTTAGGCGAATTTTATTCTCTTGGACTAGGAGAACCAATTCCAATGAGTGGTGAACATGGTATCGGCGTTGGTGATGTCTTAGATTTAATTATTAAGAAGATTCCTATAAAGGAAGATGAAAAATACGACGATGCTATTACATTTTCACTTATTGGTAGACCTAATGTTGGTAAATCATCATTAGTGAATGCTTTATTAAATAAAGAACGTGTTATTGTTTCTAATATTGTTGGTACAACAAGGGATTCTGTTGATACCCCATTTTCTAAAGACGGAAAAAATTATGTTGTTATTGATACAGCTGGATTAAAAAAACGTGGAAAAATATATGAGAGTATTGATAAATTTTCTGCATTACGTGCATTGAGTGCTATTGATAGAAGCGAAATTGTTTTATTTGTCATTGATGCTAATGAAGGAATCATCGAACAAGATAAACATGTTGTTGGCTATGCCGTTGAAAAGAAAAAAGGAATAATTATTGTCGTCAATAAATGGGACAAGATTAAAAAAGAACAAAACACTCAATCTGATTTTGAGAAAAAAATTCGAAAAGAATTTCAATTCTTAGATTATGCACCTATCGTATTTACATCAGCTTTGACAAAATCAAAAATTGAAAAAATATTTGATCTTATTGATAAGGTGCATTGTGCTTATGACACTCATATTCCAACAAGCTTATTAAATGATGTTCTTCAAGATGCCCAAACAATGAATGAAGCTCCAGAATTTAATCATGGTCGTTTAAAAATATATTTTGCTAATCAAGCAAATAGTTGCCCTCCAACATTTGTTTTGTTTGTTAATAAGCCTAAGTTTGCACACTTTTCATATATGAGATATTTGGAAAATAGATTGCGTGATTCGTTTAATTTAGACGGAACTCCAATTGAAATTGTATTGAGAGAGCGTGTATAATATGGCTAAATCCAATATCGGGGGAATCACTTATGAATAAAGCTGATTTAGTTTTGGCTATTAGTGAAAGAGTTGATGTTTCACGCGTTGATGTTGAAGCTGTTGTTGAAGAATTTCTTAGCTTAATTGAAAAATCAATTATTAAAGGCGAAGAAGTCAAACTCTCTGGCTTTGGTTGCTTTGAAAAGAAACAACGTAAAGAAAGAAAAGGCACAAATCCTTCAGACGGAAAACACATCATCATTCCAGCAAGCGCGACAATTTCATTTAGGCCATCGAAAAATTTTAAAGCAAAAGTTAATTAAATTATTGAAGAGCAATAATTGCGTCTTTATTATTTAATTATGAATATAAATGTTTTTGATAGCTTAACAATCTTATTTAATAAAAAAGGTTATCGTTTATATATGGTTGGCGGTGCGACAAGAGACTATCTTTTGAAGCGCCCTATTTTAGATTACGATTTTGTAACTGACGCTACACCAACACAAATGCAAAAATTTCTTCCTAATGCTGATTTCACTTTTTCTCGTTTCGGCACTGTAAAAATTAAAATTAATGGAATGAAAGTTGATATAACTACACTACGTGTAGAAAGTGATTATAAAGATTATCGTCATCCTGGTAAAGTAGTTTTCACCAAATCCACTCAAGATGATTATGTTAGAAGAGATTTTACAATTAACGCTATCTATATCGATGAAAATTATAACATCATAGATTATTGCAATGGGCTTAAAGATTTAAATGATAAATTAATTCGCTTTATTGGTGATCCTGATAGACGTATTAAAGAAGACCCTCTTCGCATAATTAGAGCAGAACGATTTGAAAAGAAACTTGGATTTAAAATCGAAGATGAATCATTTAAAGCTATTGAAAGAAATAGACATTTAATTGATGAACTTAACCCTCAAAAGGTTAAATCTGAACTTGAAAAAATGAAAAATGAGTTTTAATAAAACTCTTAATAATATAAAATATTAAATATGTCAGTCATTCAAATGGAAGCATTAGACTTCCGCTATTTATTACTCGAATATTATAAGAAACTAAAAATTAGTGAAAATGAATTAGCGGTTATTTTAATGATTGATCATTTATTGAATCAAAAAAATAATCTTATCACTCCTGATATGCTTTCATTAAAAATGAACTTATCATCAAAAGATCTTGATAAGATTCTTGTTTCTTTAATTGAAAGAAATTATTTAGTTTATGAAGTTGGCAAAAAAATCAAAGTCTCATTAAAACCACTTCAAAAGAAACTTTATGACACATTCCAAGTTGCTTTAGCAAAAGAACAAGAAAATGTTTCAAACGAAAGAAAAGCAGCTGCCTTAAACAATATTTACGAAGTTTTTGAGAAAGAACTTAAACGTACATTATCTCCATTAGAATTTTCATTAATTGGAGAATGGATTAATGATGGCTTTAGTGATGAAGTTATTATCGCTGCATTTAATGAAGCCTTATCGAAAGGCAAAAAATCATTAAAAAGTGTTGATAGAATTCTTGTTCAATGGAAAGTTAGAGATGACATTGAAAAAGAAGGAATCTCGAATGTTAAAGAAGTTTGGGATGATGATATTGAAAAAACAATCGAAATTGCAAAAGCAAAATGGATTGATTAATGAAAATAAAAAATTCTATCCTATTTAAATATTTAGATGAGTTATATCCTGATGCTCATTGTGAATTAAATTATTCAAAAGATTACGAGCTTTTGATTGCGATTATGCTATCTGCTCAAACAACTGATAAAGCAGTGAATAGAGCAACTGCTAATTTATTTAATAAATATCATTCATTAGAAGAACTCAAAAATGCTGATTTAGATGAGATTATAAAATGCATTTCATTTTTAGGAATGTATAAAAATAAAGCTAAATATATTATTGAGATTGCTACGGAATTAGTTGATAAATATAATGGCAAAGTTCCTGATGATGAAAGCATATTAATTTCTCTTCCTGGAGTTGGTAATAAAACTAAAAATTGTTATTTAGCAGAATTTGAACATAAACCACTTTTAGCAGTAGACACTCATGTACAAAGAGTTACTAGAAGATTAGGTATTGCAAAACTTAGTGATAATCCACTTACAATTGAGAAAAAACTAATGACTTATATACCTAGTAATAAACTTATAAAAGTAAACCATCAGTTAATATGGTTTGGTAGATATTTTTGTAAAGCTATTTCACCTAATTGCAAACAATGTAAAATATGCGAGTTTTGCAAAGAAAAACCTAATATTTAAAGTATTTTTCTTCGATAATCGGTAAATAATCGAGGCGTGGATGGTAGCCTCTTTTAATTTGATTTCCATTACTTTTTATGAACTCATATGGAAGTGATTGACGTTCATTTTTATCAGTGAATTCAATGACATATTTCGCGTCCAATAAATAGCCCTCTTGAAGTCTAACAAATTCAATAATAAAAAAAGCAATACCGCCATGAGTTATTACGTTTTTTAAATGCTTAACTTGTTGACTTGGAATATTACTTAAAGGAAGTGATGTTTTTGAATGAGTTGATTTAGCTTCAAAGTCGATGTATCTACCTTTATAGACACCGTTATAGTCAGTTGTTGATTGCTTCTCAAAATAAGCATTAGTGATAATAGCTCCTTTTGTGTAATCAACTTTAACAACATTAATAGGCGTTGGCCTTTTCGTGATTAAACAGAGATTTTTTTCTAGATAATATTGATTTGAATCGTTTAAATCACTTTCTAAGCCCATGCCTCTATTACCGGATTGAATTGGTTTAGAAATTCTTCTAGTTTTGGTTTTAATTTTGGCTGGTGCGCCATTAGGATATTTAATCATTCGAGCGAATCCTTAACGAGTTCTTCAAAATTATTCGGTGAGACAGTTTCACCTTTTGCTAGTTTTGCTAATATACCTTGAATAGGTGAAGGTAGATGTCTCATTTTAATAAGAACTTTTTTGTATTCTTCTTTAAGTATCTCTCTATTATTAAGCATAGCTTGGTATAGATATGCCAAGTTAAGCGAATCTGCTAGTGCATTATGTTGTGTACCTTTGAAATCAACATTAAAAATCTTAAGCATATTTGCAAGTGAATATGTGTTATTGTTTTCATCTTTCATAAATGTTGAAATAAAATCACTTAAATCAAAATTATGTTTAATCATTAGATGAACATCATCTTTTGGAGCGTCTAAATTATAAGCAAGTGATTGAGCAAGGATTCTTAAATCATGATTTCCAAATGTAACAAATAATGTTTTATTGAAATCTCTCCCCATGTATTTTTTAAGCTCGTTAATAGCGACTCTAAATGGGACTCCGTTTTTCTTTACATCATCTTCGGTTATTCCTGTTAGTTCAGTAACAACTTTACCGATTTTATTTTTAGCCTTAACTAATGTGTAATAACCTTTATGGTATTTTTTGATGGTCATATCTTTATATAAATCGACCTTAACTGCTCCAATAGCAATCATTTCATGCGAGAACTGTGTACCTTCTAAATCTAAGAAGCAAAGTGTTCTACGATGTTGTATATGTTTTTCTAATTCTTTCATAATTCGGTGATTATTATACACTAGTTTTATGAAAATTATTTATTTAAATCATTTTCTAAAATATAATAATAACGGCTTAGAGGTAATTTATGGCTGGAAAAGTTAATTTTAATTCAAATAGTTTATTTGATGTTAAATTTGCAAAGAATGTTAAAGGCTATGATGCATATCAAGTTGATATGACATTAGACAAAGTCCTTGATGATTATCGTTTCTATGAAAGCTTTTACCAAGAAGCCAAGACTTATATCGCTAAGTTGGAAAGCGATATTAAGAAACTAAATGATGAATCAAGAAAAAAAGATATCGAAATTGCGAGAATCAAAAAACGCATTGAAGGTATCAAAGATAATACAAATGTATCATCTGAAAACATTGATTTACTTCAAAGAATTAACGCACTTGAAAGAGTCTTATATTCTAAAGGCATAGATCCAACAAAAATAAGATAAAATCCGATCTGGACAATTGCTAGATTATCTAGAGGAAAGTCCATGCTCGCACCATCTGAGATGATGGTAGTGATTGTGCTAGCGAAAAAAATAACGCTAGGTATGTAGGAGTACATAACGGCGGAACTAATCTAAAACATATGTCATGATGATGTTCCTGAAAGTGCCACAGTGACGATGCTAATAGAAATATTAGAGTGGAACGAGGGTAAACCCCACAAGCGAGAAACCCAAATTTGGTAGGGGAGGTCAGAAGGGAGAATAGAATCCCTGATGGCATGCAACAACGTTGTATAGATAAATTTTTGTCCTAGACAAAACATGGCTTATAGGATCGGAACTCAAAAAAAGGAGATTATATGAATTTACCAAATAGGATTACAGTTTCAAGAATTGTTCTTATTATTGGAATGATTGTTGCAATGCTTGTTTTAGCATTTATTCCTGATTTTAGTTCACCAACATTAGGTAATTCTAATATAAATTTAGTTTATTTAATTTTCTGTATTGTCTTTATCATTGCGGCTTTTACAGATTTTCTTGATGGTCATTTAGCGAGAAAACTTAATCTTGTTACAGCATTCGGTAAATTCTTAGATCCGATTGCTGACAAATTATTAAATGATGCGACAATGATTTTCTTACTCGTCCCACAAGCATATGCTGTTAATCAAAGGAAAGATGGAACAATGCTTACCGTCCTTATGATCTGCGTTATTATTATGATTGCTCGAGATTTAGTTGTCGATGCATTAAGAATGATTGCTGTTGAAAGAGGTAAAGTTATTGCAGCAAATAAATTTGGTAAAGCAAAAACAGTTTTACAAATGATTGCCATTCCAATGCTTTTATTAAATGATTGGCCATTTAATTATTTTGATAATAGTTGGCCAGAAGCATTACAAATTTCAAACATCTTCTTTTATTTAGCTACTCTAATGTCATTAATTTCTGGTATAATATATTTAGTTCAAAACATTAATGTTTTGAAAGAAACTAAATAATATATGGAAAAACTTTTAAAATTATTAAGTGAAAATAACCTCACTTTAGGAAGTGTTGAATCACTTACTGGAGGTCTTTTTGCTAGCGAATTGACAAGTATTCCGGGCGCAAGCAAAGTTTATAAAGGTTCTTTAATTACGTATGCTATTGGTGAGAAAGTTAAACTCGCCCACGTGCACCTAGATACAATAAAGGAATATAGTGTTGTTAGCGAAGAAGTTTCAATTGAAATGGCAAAAGGCGGTAAAGAAGCATTAGATGTTGATATTTGCGTTTCTGTTACCGGTAATGCAGGACCAACTACTGAACCGGGTGGTAAGCCTGTTGGAGAAGTCCATATTTCAGTAGCCTATTTAAATAAGGTTATACATGAAAAACTTAATCTCAAAGGTGATCGCAATCACATACGTTGTATGTGCGTTGAAGAAATGAAAAACTTAATCTCACAAGTGGCCCTTGATGAGTTTAAAAAATAAAGAAATTGTGTTTAATATTAGCGAAAGGTTAGGTACATTTTATGAAAAAAGAAGATGTGAAAAGTAAAGAAGTTGCCTTAGAGGAAGCACTTAAAGAAATTGAACATAATTTTGGCAAGGGCTCAGTTATGAAACTTGGTGAACGTCAACACATTGATGTTGATGTCATCCCTTCAGGTTCATTATTGATTGATAATGCGCTTGGGGTTGGTGGTTATCCTAAAGGCAGAATTGTTGAAATATATGGCCCTGAATCAAGTGGTAAAACAACACTTGCATTACACGCAATTGCAGAGGCCCAAAAAAAAGGCGGACGCGCTGCGTTCGTCGATGCTGAACACTCGATAGATCCTGTATATGCGAAAAGTTTAGGCGTTAATATTGATGAATTAATTCTTTCTCAACCAAGTAGTGGAGAAGAAGCATTATCAATTGTTGAGATGCTTGCTAATAGCGGCGCATTCGATATTATCATTGTTGATAGCGTTGCTGCATTAGTGCCTCAAGCCGAACTTGATGGAGAAATGGGAGATAGTCAAGTTGGTCTACAAGCTAGGCTTATGTCTAAAGCTATGAGAAAACTTGCTGCTATATTAAACATTCACGATTGTACAGTTATTTTTATTAACCAACTTCGTGAAAAAGTTGGTGTTATCTACGGAAATCCGGAAACTACAACAGGCGGACGTGCATTAAAATTCTATGCCTCTGTTCGTATTGATATTCGTCGTTCAGAAGCTATTAAAGCTGGTAGTTCGATCATTGGTAATACAGTCAATGTAAAAATTGTTAAAAACAAAGTTGCTCCTCCATTTAAGAACTGTTATGTTGATATCATATTTGGAAAAGGTATTTGCAAGAATGCAGAAATCCTTGAAATTGGTGTTGAAAAAGGAATTCTTAAAAAATCAGGTTCATGGTTTGAATATGAAGGCAATAGATTCGCTAATGGAAAAGATGCCGGTAGAGCTTACCTTGATGAACATCCAGATTTCGCCGAAGAATTATTAAATAAAATCAAGGAATCAAAGTAAAATAAAAGGTGTTAGTCACCTTTTTTTCTTTTTTTATTTTCAAATAATGCTTTACCCTTTGTTTCTGGTATTTTCATTAATAATACAAATAATGCTAAACATAGTGATGGTGGAACCATTATTCCAACCAATAAACTTATATCTAAATTATTAAGAAGATTATCAAATAAAATTGATATTGCGGTTGCTACAAAAGAGCCTGCACTTATCGAAACACTTATAACTGACATGATTGATGAACGAAGTGCAGTAGGTGATTCTTCGGAGCACATAATATTCATCGTATCTAAACCTGACAAATAACCGCCGATAAATAACCCTAGAAATGATCCAATAACCCAACAGTTCCAATTGAATCTAACAGCAAAAATAAAGAAGATAATTGATATAAGTGAAACACTAACATTTAAAATTGACGCCATACGTCTGCCGAATTTATCCGATATAATTCCGCTTATTAAAATTATTGCTGCGCATACAAACGGATAAAGTATTAAAGCATTATCAATTGCTGTATCTGATAAGGGAGAATATTCCTTTGATGAAAGAATAATTGAGTAGTTAGCTTGACCAATTGAAGAAATCGCGAAAACAAACATTGCTAAAAATAACCACAAGAAGAATTTATTTTTAAACATATGTTTAATTGCAGGAATAATACCTCCTTCGTTATTTTTAATAATTTCTTTTTTTCTACCACGTTTATGAGCAGCACGAATACGATCTTCTAAATTTGATATTTTACAGTCTAAAAAAACTTCACTTTCTTGAATTAACAATATTCCAATTATTCCAACAAGTAACGCTACTATAGCAGGAGCTAAAAATGCTCCCTGCCAAATATAACCTTGTTGTTCAACATGAGCGGCTAACATTGGGACAACTGAAACACCCATAATTCCAATGGCTTTTGTGATTGATAAATTTAAAGCTCTTCGTTTATCAGAAGATGTTTCAATAACATATAGAACTTGAATATCACAAGGGGCAAAAAAGAATAATATCGTAATTCCAATAATGTAAATTGGAAGAATGGGCGCAATAAAGCAGATAAACATTCCAATAGCAATTCCAAAAAGGTTAATTATCAAAAATGGTTTACGACCATATTTATCTGCTAATGGACGATAGAAGAAACTGAAAATTGCTATTGAACTACATAATGTCAATGTAATTGTATATAAAGTGTAGTCACTATTAAAGAAATCTAAAAAAACATCGTTTTGAAGAACGCTATTAATGTTTGTAGCAATTTCATCAACGATATATGCTAAACAGAAAATAACCATTGCATAAAAAATATAAAAATGTGGTCTAATTTTACGTTTTTTATCCGACCATTTTTTTATTTCGATTTCGTCTTTTGCTAATTGAAGGTTAAGAGCACTAGTCTTCTTCATGAGTAATATTCTACCATTTTATACAAAAATGGAGAAATTGTGATATAATCTAAACGTATCATAAGATACTTATTACCAAATATTTTATTCGGATCTATCCGTTTACATATACAATATCATGTTCTAAAAAGAGCATTATTAAGGTAATAACTCATTTATCGATATATTTATATATCGTCTTATATTATTAGGAGGTAAAACCATGTGGTACGCTGTTACTGGCATTGGTGCTGCTCTTTTAGGTGCAATTATCGCTTTTATTATCATTAAACTCGTTCCTGCTTTTCAAGCAAAGAGTGCTGATAAAAAAGCTGATAAAATTATCCGCGATGCAGAAATCAAAGCTGAACAAATTAGAAAAAATGCCCAATTAGATGGCAAACAAACAATTGCTGAAATGAAGCAAGAAGCTGAGAAAGATATTCGTGAAAGAAAACAAGAATATGCTCAACTTGAAAACAAACTTAACCAAAGAGAAACGAACATTGATAAACGTGATGCAAATTTGCTTAACAAAGAAAACGCTATTGAAGAAAAAAATGAAACTCTTTCAAGAAGATTAAAAGAATGCGATAAAAAAGAAGCAGTTCTTCAAAGCAAAATTGATTCAATTATCGCTGAGCTTGAAAAGGTAGCGCAATTATCTGTTAAGGAAGCACGTGAAGAAATTTTTGCACGTGTTGAAAGCAAGATGTCAATGGAAATTGCATCTTACATCAAAAACAAAGAAGATGAAGCTAAAGCAGAAGTTGATGAAAAAGCTAAGAATATTCTTGGACTTGCAATCAGCAAATTTTCACAAGACGCTGTCACAGAAAGAACAGTTTGCACTGTTGCTCTTCCAAGTGACGAAATGAAAGGTCGTATTATTGGTCGTGAAGGACGTAACATTCGTTCGCTCGAACAACTTTTAGGAGTAGATTTAATTATCGATGATACTCCAGAAGTTATCACAGTTAGTTGTTTCAATCCAATTAGAAGAGAAATTGCTCATAAAACACTTGATATTCTTGTTCGTGACGGAAGAATTCAACCAGGTAGAATTGAAGAAGTTACAGCAAAAGTTAAAGCTGAAATGGATGAGTCAATTCGTAAAGCTGGTGAAGAAGCTGCATTTAAACTTGGTTTACCAAAGATTAATAAGGATTTATTAATGTATGTCGGTAGACTTAAATATCGTACTTCATACGGTCAAAATGCATATGATCATTCAATGGAAGTCGCGTATTTAGCAGGAATTATGGCTGCAGAACTTGGTCTAGATCAAAACTTAGCAAAACGTGCTGGTTTATTACACGATATTGGTAAAGCAGTTGATTTTGAACAAGAAGGTTCGCACGTTGAACTAGGTGCAAGACTTGCTAAGAAGTATAACGAACCAGAAGTAGTTATTAATTCAATTGAATCTCACCACGGTGACAAAGATGCAAAATTTATTATTGCTAATTTAGTTCAAGCAGCTGACACATTATCAGCAGCTCGTCCAGGTGCAAGAAGTGAAACCCTTGAAAATTACATTAAACGTATTGAACAACTTGAATCAATCTGCAAATCATATGATGGAGTGTATCAATGCTTTGCTATGCAATCAGGACGTGAAGTTCGCGTTATGGTTATTCCAGATAAGGTTGATGACCTTCAAGCGTTCAAACTCGCTCGTGACATTCGTGAAAGAATTGAAACTGAAATGACCTATCCAGGACAAATCAAGGTTTCAGTTATTCGTGAATATCGTGCTGTTGAAACAGCAAAATAATAAATAAAATATTATGCGTATATTATTCTTTGGGGATATTGTCGGTAAAGTTGGAAGAAGTGCTATTAAGCATTATCTTTCAACACTGACTGATAAATATCAAATAGATTTTGTTATCGCTAATGGCGAAAATGTTACGCATGGAAAAGGCTTAATTGAAAAGCATTATTACGAATTACTTGATTATGGAGTTGATGCTATAACATTAGGCAATCATTATTATTCAAAAAATAGAATTGTAGATTATATCGATGATGCTGATTGTTTAATTAGACCACTTAATATTGAGAAAAACATAGGTGGTTTAGGATCGAGGCTATTTGAAGTTAATGGCCATTTGGTTAGAGTCACAAATCTTCTTGGTGTTTCATACATGAAAGAAGAAGTAATTCAACCATATCAATCACTTAACGAATTA
Source organism: bacterium (assembly GCA_963644775.1). Classification (GTDB taxonomy): domain Bacteria; phylum Bacillota_I; class Bacilli_A; order RFN20; family CAG-826; genus Fiminaster. The sequence goes on from CAVIPD010000043.1 coordinate 27,230, forward strand.
CTTGAAGAAACAAAAGGTGAAGATTCGATTCATATTGTTGATTATCATGGCGAAGCTACAGGCGAAAAGATTTGTTTTGGTTATGTTTTCGATGGTCGTGTTAGTGCGGTTGTTGGTACACATACTCATGTGCAAACAAGCGACGCTCATATATTAGAAAACGGCACGGGCTATATTTCTGATGTTGGAATGTGTGGAGCATATAATGGTGTGCTTGGTTTTGAAAGAAATAGTGTAATTAACAAAACTGTATTTGGCAGCGAATCTCGTTTTGAACTTAAAGATGAAGATAAAGAACTTATAAACGCGGTTGTTATTGATGTTGATGAAGTGACTAAGAAATGTAAAGAAATATTCTCAATTAGAGTTGTTGGAGAGTAGTTATGGCTAATAAATGTGAATTTATATCATTACCTGATAATAATTTAGAGAGAAATAGAAATATTTCATTCTCTTTTAATTACGATGAAATCATAGTTCCATCAAAGGTGAAGGAGTTTGCTAAAGGCAAAAAATATTTTATTCGCACTTATGGCTGTCAGGCTAATTATCGTGATGAAGAAATCATGGCGGGTATTTTAGAAAATGCCGGATTTACAAAAGCAAAAGATGAAGTGTCAAGTGATTTAATTATCTTAAATACATGTGCAGTTAGAGAAAACGCCGAAGATAAAGTGTTTGGTAAGATTGGTGAACTTAAAACTTATAAACAATCTAATAAAGGTACGATTATTGCTGTCTCAGGTTGTATGGTTCAACAAAAACATATTATCGAGAAGATACTTGACATTTATAAACATGTTGATTTGATTTTCGGTACTCATAATATTACTGATTTATTAACTATGTTAAATGAAGTTATTTGTAAAAGAGTAAGACTTGTTGATGTTAAATCTATTCCAGGAGATATTAAAGAAAATTTACCTAGTGTTAGACAATCATCATTTAAAGCGTTTGTTAATATTTCTTATGGCTGCGATAAATTTTGTACATACTGCATTGTTCCTTACACTAGAGGAAAAGAACGAAGCCGTAAAATGGAAGATATTATTAATGAATGCAAGCAATTAAAAGATGCAGGGTATAAAGAAGTTACATTACTTGGTCAAAATGTTAATGCTTATGGCAAAGATTTAAAAGATGGAAGTTCATTTGCTAAACTTCTTGATGAAGTTGCAAAACTAGGAATACCACGTGTTAGATTTTTAACATCGCATCCATGGGATTTTAAAGAAAATATGGTGGATGTTATTGCAAAACATGATAATATCATGAAATACATTCATCTACCTGTTCAGTCTGGTTCTAATGAAATACTTCATTTAATGGGTAGAAGATACACCAAAGAGCAATACAAAGCTTTAGTTGATATGATTAAAGCCAAGATTCCTAATGTCGCGATTTCAACAGATATTATTGTTGGATTTCCAAATGAATCATATGAGCAATTCCTTGAAACGGTGGAGATGGTTAAATATGTTAAATATGATTCAGCATTTACATTCATTTATTCACCAAGAAACGGCACTCCTGCTGCCAAAATCAAAGATAATGTCACAAATAAAGAAAAATCATTGCGTTTTAGAGAACTTGTTAAAGAACTTGAAAAAACAATCAAAATTTCTAGCGATAAGATGATTGGCAAAACATTTAACGTCTTAGTTGAAGGAACATCTGAAAAAGATTCTACGATGTTATCTGGATATACTGAACAAAATAAACTTGTTCACTTTAAAGGTGATCTTTCCTTAGTAGGTCAAATCATTAAAGTTAAAATAAATGAATCACATTTATATTCACTTATCGGGGAAATCGTAAATGAATAAATTTGAGGATGCTTTAAATAATCTAAAAGATGAACTTTACTCCGAACCAGTGGTTAAGGAG
>CAVIPD010000044.1:0-1839 GCA_963644775.1 bacterium
GTCGTATTCTTGTTAGACCTAGTGGAACAGAGCCTCTTATACGGGTTATGGCTGAGGCTAAAACACAAGAAAAATGTGAATCCATTTGTGACGAATTAATTAATTATATTAACGATTTATTGTAAGTAATTAATATTCATATTAAAAATGCGCCTAACGCGCATTTTTAATTATTTCGAGTTGGATAAATTTTACTCCTATTAATGCGCATCGTCTAATAAGTACTTCTGATAAATTATCTTTACTATCTTTTAATGTTACATTAAGAACGCCTTCAATATCGTGTTTACCGACATAATGGTATTGTTTTATATCAACAATTTCATAAGTTATTTGATAATTAATTCTATTTATTAAATATTGTTCTTTAATTTCGCCAACTCTATACATTCCCACTCTTCGATAAAGCATTGGAGCAAAGTAATATAGTCCTGGTTTATATAGGCCCACAAATAATCCTAAGCGTTCAATTATAGCAATTCTACCTTTTTTAACCTTAATAAAACCTGTTAAAGCATAAAGAATTCCTCCAAGTAGAAGAATTCCACCAAATACTAACGCAAATTGCCATGGTTCAAGCATAAATAAAATATAGCATATCAATAATAAAAAATATATTTTTTGTATAAATATAATTTTAGATTTGTTATTATTAACAACAGGATATATGAAAAAGCCATCTGCATCTAATCGTATCTTAGCGGCATTGCTTGATATTCTTATCGGTATTTCATTTTGCTTATTAACATTAATACCTACTATTGTTTGTTTTGCTAACGCTAGTATGGAATCTACTCAAATAAACATTGTTGCGTTATTAATCTCTAGTTTTCTTTCAGGTAGTTTATCCCTTGGCATTTTAATTATATATTTTGTTATATTACCTGTTCATTTTGATGGTCAAACATTCGGCAAGAGATTTTTTTCAATTAAATGTCAAAAGAAAGATGGTAGTAAAGTCGATTACAAATCGATGATTATTCGTTCTTTATTTAGGATCCTTGTTGCATTTGCAACATTTGGTTTATCTATTATTGTTGATCTTATAACGTTAATCTCATCAAAAGATCATTTAACGTTTTATGATATTCTTGCATCTATTGTTGTCGTAGATGCAAGTCATAATTAAGGAGGTATATTTATGCCAACACCACATAACGAAGCGAAAAAAGGTGAAATCGCAAAAGTCGTCTTAATGCCTGGAGATCCAAATCGTGCTCAATGGATAGCTGATAATTTTTTGCATGATGTTAAATTAGTCAACAAGGTTAGAGGAAATCTATGTTTTACAGGCTTAACTGCTAATGGAAAACGTATTTCTGTTATGGCCTCAGGTATGGGCCATCCATCAATGGGTATCTATTCACATGAACTCTTTACTGAATATGATGTTGACTTGATTATTCGTGTTGGAACATGTGGCTCATATCAACCTGAAATAAATTTAAGAGACGTCTTAGTTTGTCAAGGCGCCTGCACAGATTCTAATTGGATGAGCCAATACGGCATTAACGGAACATTTTCCGCCATTGCATCATATGAAGCTCTTGAAGCAGCAGTTGATGTTTTAAAAGCTAAGAAGTTTCCATATCATGTTGGTAACATATTTGCTGCCGACGTCTTTTATGATGTTGATAAAGAAATCTGGAAGAAATGGGCACGCTTAGGTGTCATGGGCGTTGAAATGGAATCGTACGCTTTATATGCTAATGCCGCATTCCTTCATAAAAAAGCTTTGACTCTTCTTACAGTTACAGATAACTTTGTTAAAGAAGGAAAATTAACCGCTGAAGAAAGACAAACCGGTCTTCGCAACATGATTCAATCTGCTATTGAAAC
>CAVIPD010000044.1:1849-7331 GCA_963644775.1 bacterium
ATTTATAAATTTGCGAATAAATATGATTATTATTTAATTAATAAATTAACGTTAGAAGCTAATGATGAAAATCAGATCCAAGTTGATCATTTATTATTTGGTGACAAATATCTTTATGTCATTCATGATTGTTATTATGATGGCGCAATTGAATATAAGGAAACTGATCGAAGTTGGATCTTTTATTATGGCAATTCAAAGAAACCTAAAAAATGTTTCATTGAAAATCATATTATAAAAAATCAAAATATTATTGATTCATTATCACTTATTACTGGACTTGATAAATCATTAATGATTAATTTAGTTATCATAAATGATGATTGTTTGGTTGATGATTATAAAACTGATACATCAGAAGTTGTCTTTATTAAAATTAAATCATTAACTAAATTTATTCAAACAATGGAAAGCAAGGATATTAAGCCTTTAGATAAAGATCAACTTAGATACGTTGTTCATGATTTAGCTAGACTTAATCTTAGACCATGAAAATTGTCAAAACTGCATTTAAAATTTATAAAAATAAATTACCTATATATCTAGCGTATTCATTGATGATTGGTTTTATTTTTATTCTTGTTTTAACGTTAGGATATTTCTTTCCTTTATCATTAGTTTTAACTATTCCATTAATTATTATTCCTTTAATTTATGGTGTAGAATTAAGCATCACTCATATTGAAAATAATCAACCATATTCCTTATCTACGTTGCTATTTGGATATAAAACATATTTTTCTTTAAAAGCGTTTGGCTGTTATGGTGTTATTATTGCCTTTATTAAAGGATTGATTGCATTTATTGCTACATATTTTATTACTTCATTAATAACTACATCTATTTATATAAATATAGATCCAACATTTTCTAGTATCATTTTAGAAATTCAAAACACTCAAACTTTTGAAGATTATTTGGAAATTATTAAAAATCTTGCTGAAAATAAATCATTTATTAGTGCTTCAAATATCACAACGATGATTGCTTTACTCCCGGCTATATATTTATTTTTTCATCACGTTTTAGTTAATTCTTTTAAGGCAGTGATGAGCTTTTATGCAAAAGAGGGAGAAACAATGTCTATTTTTAGATTACTTTTTAAACAAACATTTAAATATATTAGAAAAGAATATTATAAAGATTATTACGCTTCATATTGGTTTATAGGTGTATTAATTATTATTGGTTATTTAACGGGCGCATTAATTGGATACTTCTTTATTCCTAATATATCTCCATTTCAGATTCCAGTTTTAGGATTAGTAGGAGTCTTAATAGTTATGCTCTTCTTTATTCCTTATATATTTATAGTGATGGATTTATTATTTAGAAAATACCAAATGAGACTTTATGCAATAAGTATGGATGTTGTTATTAACGAAATGGAAAAATATATGGAACAAAACAAATTAAATGAAGAAGAAGTCAAATGGCTTAATGATATGAAGAACGCTAAAAAAGAATACCAAGATCATGTAGACAAAAATAAAACCTCCGATAACGGAGGTAAATAAATTTAATGGAGCAGATGACGGGAATCGAACCCGCATAACTACCTTGGCAAGGTAGTGTTCTACCACTGAACTACATCTGCAAACTCAGCGTTTATTATTATAAATAAAGTAGTATAATGTTTCAAGATAAATTACAAAGAAATTAAAATTATGGTTACTTACAAAGATTTAGCACAATACATATTTAGCGATATTAACGAAACTATCGAAGACTTAGAAAAACTTTATCCTCCACGTAATTTGCCCATCGGAGCAGAAGTTACACGTTTCGCACCTTCTCCAACCGGATTCCTTCATTTAGGATCATTATTTATGTCACTTATTGCATCCAAAGTTGCATATGATTCTAATGGTATTTTCTATGTACGATTAGAAGACACTGACACAAAACGCGAAATTGAAGGTAGTGGTGAGGAACTCATCGAACAATTAAGTCATTTTGGTATTATTCCTGATGAAGGCTATTTAGGAAATTCTGAAAAAGGAAATTACGGTCCTTATACGCAAAGTAAACGCGCACACATTTATCGCGTGTGCATAAAATATTTGATGGAACAAGGTAGAGCATATCCATGCTTCTGTTCACATGAACAAATTGAAGAAATTCGTCAAGTTCAAGAGGCTATGAAAGTCATTCCTGGTTATTATGGTGAATATGCGATGTGCCGTAACATTGATCCTGAAGAAGCTTTAAGAAGAATAAAAGCAGGCGAAAAATACGTTATTAGATTTAGATCACTTGGCAATCATAACAATAAAGTTACATTCCACGACTTAATTCGTGGTGATATTTCTATTGCCGATAATGATTTAGATGTTGTCATTATGAAGTCCGACGGGCTTCCAACATATCATTTTGCTCATGCTTGTGATGATCACTTTATGAGAACAACAACTGTTCTTCGTGGTGAAGAATGGATTGCTAGCGCACCAATCCACTTAGAATTATTTAAAGCTTTAGGATTTAATCTTCCTAACTACGCTCATGCTCCGGTTATTATGAAATTAGATAACGGCAATAAAAGAAAACTTTCTAAAAGAAAAGACCCTGAAGCTAGTGTTGCTCACTTTATTGAACAAGGCTTTCCTAAGGAAGCTTTAAAGGCTTATTTAATGTCAATAGCGAACTCTAATTTCGAAGAATGGACAATCGAAAATAAATGTTTTGATATTAATAAATTCAAATTTTCATTTGATAAGATGTCACTTGATGGCGTTTTGTTTGATCAAGATAAACTTAATTATTTTTCAAAAGAAATCATAGCTCAATTTAGCGCAGAAGATTTCTACAATCGTTTAGTAGAATGGTCAAAAGATTATGATAAGGTTTTATATGATCATATTCAAAACAATAAAGATTATGTCACAAAGATTTTAAACATCGAACGCGGTGGAGAAAAAGCTAGAAAAGATTTTACTTACTATCAAGAAGTTTATCCTATAATTGGTTTCTTCTTTAATGATAGATATCAAGATATTGTTAAAGATGGATATTGCTTTAATGAAAATATGCCGAAAGAAGTAATCAAAGATGTTCTTTGTGATTTTATGAAAACAAATGATTATTCATTGCCTAATGATTTATGGTTTAACTCAGTCAAAGAACTTGGTTCACGTCATAAATTTGCTGATTCAAATAAAACATTTAAGGCTAATAAAGATGCTTATTTAGGTCATGTCGGCGATGTCGCTGAAATGATTCGTATTAGTTTGTGCGGATCAAAGAATTCTCCAAACTTACATTCTGTTCTACAAATTCTAGGTAAAGAAGAAGTTAATAACAGAATCAATAAAGCGATTGATTATTTAGGCTAAAATTGCTTAAATAATTCTACTGGCCCTATGGAGAAGTGGCTTAACTCATGTCCCTCTCAAGGATACATTCAAGGGTTCGAATCCCTTTAGGGTCACCATATTTCTTAAATTGGATTGATACGATTGTTGTCAGTCCTTTTTATTTTTATAGATTAGCAATATTGATTATTTTATTAAATCGACATTTTTGCCTTGATGTGTTGTTTGATTCAAATTTAAAAAAATTAAAAATATATGTGTTCATCAAGGAAGAATAAAAATGAAAGCATAAAAAATGTTAATCAATATAAAATAGATTCACTAAAAATGTAGTGAAATTAAAGGGAATTAAAAATTTCAACTAAACTTATACATTATTCAAGGGATATTAGGTACAGATGACAACTCTGTGCCTTTTATAAATTTTTTAAATATTTTTAAACCAATAAAAGTTTCTTGGAGACTGATCAAATTACAACTACAGGGAATAACTCATAATTTACGTTATATATCAACTCGTCTAATTAATGGCTTTTAAAAAACGATGTTCAAAGAATTCTTAATAAAAATAGAAGAAGGAATGTCGATTCCGCTTAATTAGAGAATTTATCTTGAATTTATCGGAAAAATAATTGATGTGATTATAAGCTAAAGCACATTTTAAAAAGTAATATTGATTGCTGGTCTAAGCGAATGACCTTCATTATTGACTGCATATGATTTAATTGCGCCAACAGAATTAATCACGTTAACAGCATAGGAGTTTTCATTACTAGGAGAACGAGTTAAATAAGTTCCAGCCTTTTTGTTATTTTGGGAGTCTTGATAGTTCATCCATGAACCATTGCTTCTTGCATAATCAGTGGTTAAAGCTTGTCTAGATGAAGAGGCTCCGTTATCGATAGTGAACCCATATGATTCATTCACATAGTCTTGATAAGAAAGTAAATATGATTTAACCTTCATGTCAGAATCAGAAATATATTTATTTTCACTTGATGAAGTGGTTGAAGCATCATTTTTAATTGTGGTTTCTTTTATGTAAGCATTATTAAGTGTTAAAGCTTCTTTTATAAAAGAGTCAAGTTTAGTTATAACATTACTATTTTGATAACTGCTTGGATAGATGGTTTTCTCATCTTTAGTAGATGTATCTAATGATTCTTGATAAATGCTTGCATAATCAAGAAGTGAATCGCTTAATAAGGTGTAGACTCCATTATTTAGAGAAAGAACTCTCCATTTAATTGGTTCACATTTAAACCAATATGTAGTGTTATTAAGAATAGTGTCCCCGTCATCAAAAGTATATTTTTCTATTTCTTTATATGTTGAAGAAGTTATTTTCTTAAAGAAATTTCCTTCTAACAAGTACCAATCATTTATCGAATTTAATGATAAAGCATTCAATTTATTTAAAAGTGTTTCATCTTTAACATGACTTTGAGGATATAATCCATAAGTTACATATTTATTATCATTAGATAATGTCGGAATACTTCCTTCTATTTCTTCTCCGTTTATTGATGAGAGAAATGTCGCTTTATAGGTGATATCAGATATAACTTCACTTATTGCTGGGCTCCAGCCATTAAAGGTGTATGTTATATCACCATCATTAGGACGAGTTGGTTCACTACTATTGAATGTAGGCATACTTCCATAAGAAACGCCTTCATCTATTTCTAAGATAGTATCATCATAGTTAACCCATGTGACAGTATAGGTATCATTACTAGATGTATTAGTTTCTGTGGAATTATCTCCACAACTAAAAAGAAGATAACTTGTTAAAAGAAAAGGTAAAAAAATTAATTTTCTATTCATTAGTTAAACTCTCTTTATAATTTCTAAGGTTAATTTCAATATCATCCCAAGTGACACATTTTCTCATGCTGGCAGCAATAGTTGCTGTTTTTGAACCAGCAATTTTTCCTTCAATAGCTTTATCATAAGCATTTTTTACTTTACTAGGTGAAACATCACTTGCCTCAAATATCCAAAGAAGTAGTTCAGGACATTGCAATGATGTGTATGATCTTTTCTTGGCATCAGCCTCATAGAAGGCTTCTCCTTCACTTGCAACAGTTTGGCCAACCCAAGAAGTAAAGTAATGCCATTTTTGATTTGGTTCGCATAAACCTTTATTGACAGTTACGCCTAATTTTTTA
>CAVIPD010000045.1:0-2233 GCA_963644775.1 bacterium
TTATTACGTTGATACATTTGATAAAGTTCACGTTTCAAATCACGAGCAGCTTGGAATCGGTATTCTGCTTTAACTTTAAATCCAAATGCAAAACCAATTCCGCCTTTATTAAAATTATCAACGCCCTTATACCAAGGTCCTTCTGCAATTTGAGGCAAGCGTTTTGCAATTTCTGGAAGTTCTCTTGCAAAGACTGCTTCGCATCTTTCAACATTTTCGTTGAATGAAGCACCTAAAGTAACAATAATGAAATTAATTTGACGTGAAAGATTAATAACAGAAGTTATTGAGCTATTGTTAATAGCCTTAATGTTGCCACATGTATCATCAATTTTTACGCAACGTAGGCCGATTTCAACAACATAACCTCTAAAACCATCGACGATAATCATATCTCCAACAGAGAAATAGTCATCAAAAACAATAAAGACTCCACTAATAACATCATTAATAAGTGATTGACAACCAAGACCAATTATTAATGTTAATAATCCAAGTGAAGCAACAATACCAGTGATGTTAACCCCCCAAGAAGAGAGTAAGAATGCAATTGCGGCTATAATGATTACATATCTAAAAATAGATTTTAATATCGAACCAACAGTGACTACTCTTTTGTTCTTATTCATTGTTAACAATGAAATAATAAATCTAATTATAAAATTAAGTAAGAAAGCAAGAACGATAATAAAGATGCTTAGAAAAATTGAATTCCATGAACTAGATAAAGCATTATAAATAGCAACAAAGCCATTCAAAACATTTTCTCCATACAACTTATCGCCAAATTCATCACCATAAAATGTTCTAGCAAATCCTAATGTAAATAAGAAAAAGATAGATGCAAAAACTAAAATAATTGAAATTATCATTTTTGCCTTTTCCCATTTTCCTTTTTTGTTCCACCAAGAGATTCTAACCTTGGTTTCTTTTAAATTGTTGTCGTCCATAATTTACTCCTTTAATGTTTGAAATGAAAATGAATATTTAGATAATTTTGTTTTTAAATCAAACATGTTCGATGAATATAAATCGAACGTGTATTCTTTACCAAAATCTAATATAACATCATTATTATATGTCCCCGTACTTTCATAAATTGTTGTATATACAACATTTGAATCATTAGTGATTTCAACAACACATTTTTGTTTATCAATTTTAATATCTAAATCATAATGAAAAACATTTGATTTGATTTCATGATTAAATGAATTAACAGTAACTGGATTGCCATTAAGCAAATTAGCAATTGATGTTCCTCCGGCAGCAACAGATATTGTAACAATTGCTGTTGTGGAAACTCTTTTGATTATTTTAAGTTTACGCTTGTTTTTAATGTATTCGCTTTCTCCGAAATCATAATTATTTTCACCAACATTAGTTTCGTCACTAACATTAAAATTCTCCGGCATTTGAATATAACCAGGAATTTCGTTTGATGGAATAGGATTTATTTCATTAATCTCGAGTGCCATAGATATAAACAATAATACTAATTTTTGTTTTTATCGTTTTTTCTACATTTATTAACTATTAAATAAGAAACAAAATATAAGATGGTTACGATACTTGATTTAATTACATTAAACAAGATCGAAATATCAAAGCAACCAGCTGTTATAAATAGCACAATTAATGCAGTGAATAATAATGAATCAAATACAAGGAATGTATAAGCAAAGAAAGGAACTACTTTTTGTAGTTTTCCTCTTTCTTGATACATTGATAAAATTCCTAAACCACCAATGATGAACAATATACCTTCAATATAACTAATAACAACATAAATAACATCAAGATTTGCATCTGCATTACTAGCAATTTGAAAGATGTCAATTGTTGTGGAAACAATACTAATAATACTAGTAACTAAACAAGCAGCCCCAGAAATAACCATTAAAGCTTTGCCAGCACTCTCACGACGTGTTTCATTAATCCATTGTTTGACATAGTCATTTTTAGAAACTGTTCTAATAATGTTATTGTCATGATCTTTTAAAGAAATATTCACTAAACGTTTGCCGATTTTTAGAGCAATTTCTTTTTTATCACTATGTGAAAGGAATAATATTGTTATGCCTTCCCAGGTGAATACCCAAGCAGAAATATCGATAATTTCATATAAAAGACCGTCGGAGGAAATTTGTTTAAGATTTGTCAAAGTGATTTTTAAGAAAATGATCAATGCAGAAACAATAATTAAAATAGCGGCAACAAGCCAATTTTTATT